>NZ_MUET01000110.1:0-4696 GCF_001995685.1 Salinivibrio sp. IB282
GGTCACCTTACATTGGGAAAGCCTGCCCTCGTTTCAAGAGCGCTTTCCGGAGGTAAGCACCTCAGATGAGCTGTTTGAACTGGGACGGCGGCGTTTTTCATGCGCAGGGGGCGCAGCGGCGATGGACATGGCGCTGGATGTGATTGCGCGTCGCCACGGCACCCAGTTAGCGATCGACGTCTCTGAACAGCTAGTGCACGAGCGCATTCGTACCCGACGCGATCAACAGCGAATGACACTCGCCCGCCGTTTAGGCACCCATCGCCGACGTCTGGTCGACGCGGTGGATGTGATGGAACGCCATATAGAATCCCCCCTGCCTTTATCGGAGGTGGCTCAGCGCAGTGGTATCTCGCTTCGCCATCTGCAACGGCTTTTTGATAGCGAGCTGAACCAGTCACCACGAAGCTGGTATTTGGGGTTGCGGCTAGAGCGTGCCCATTACTTGCTAAAAGAAACCGATCTCGATGTGTTGTCCGTGGGGTTGGCGTGTGGCTTTAGCTCAAGCTCGAGTTTTTCCCGCGCGTTTCGCAGCCATTACGGTGTGTCACCGCGCCAGATGCGCAAAGCCCAAAGCCAGTAAAAGAAGAAAGGCAAGATAGATAAAAAAGCCGCTCACCCCGCCACCTTAATCGGCAACGGAATGAGCAGCTTGTCTCGCGTTTAGCGCGTCTTGGTGCGACGCCTTAAACCGCTATTTTTTCGCGGCCAGCTATTTTTGGCGGCTAGCTTTTTTTAGCCGCCACTAGCGAGCGGCGCGACTCACCAAACAGTGAGATCAGCACCCCGGCAGTCATCACCAGGATCACCACGCTCAGTGGCAAGGCGGCAGCGATCAACGCCGTCTGTAGCGCTTTAAGGCCGCCGGCCATTAGCAGCGTTGCTGCCACCAAGCCAATCACTACGCCCCAAATAATACGGAAACGCCGCGGCGGCTCCTCGTCACCCAGAGATAAGATGGTTGTCAGCACCAAGGTGCCCGAGTCCGACGAGGTCACAAACCAGCTCATCAGCAAGAACACCATCAGAGCCGAGAGTATCCAGCCGAACGTGCCAGTGCCAACAATGCCATCAGCTGCGGCAAATAATGCGGCGGGAAGCTCCCAAGCGTTCACCAAATCGATAATCCCAGCACTGCCGACGCCACCACTGGCGTACAGCTCCTGGTAAATCGCATTACCGCCGAAGATCACCAACCAGACAAAGATCAGCAAGGTAGGCACAAATAACACGCCCAACACGAACTCACGCAGGGTGCGCCCTTTGGAAATACGCGCAATAAACAACCCAACAAAGGGTGCCCAGGCAAGCCACCAGCCCCAATAGAAAATGGTCCAGGCCTGCTGCCAATCTACCGTACCCGGCTCATCAGCAAACCACAGCCCCATCGGGATAAAGTTAATCGCATAGTCGAGCAAGGTTTCACCAAACGCGCCCAACAACCACAGTGTGGGGCCGCCAATTAAAAAGACGCCAACCACAAACACCGACACCCAAATATTCATCTGCGAAATAATACGGATCCCGCGGCGCACACCAGAGACCGCCGACACAATCGAGATAAACGAAATCACCGCAATCAACACCAGTTGGGTCGATAAGCCAGAGGCGATTCCCATCAAGCGCTCCAGCCCCACGGCCATTTGACTCACGCCAAGCCCGAGCGACGTCGCCACACCAAATACGCAACCTAGTACCCCAAGGATGTCAAACAGATGGCCCCAGGCACCGAAAATACGATCGCCGATAAAAGGGTAAAGCGCCGAGCGCAGGGCCAAAGGGAGTTGCTTACGGTAGGCAAAATACGCCAGCGACATCCCGACAATCACATAGATGGCCCAGCCATGCAGCCCCCAGTGGAACACGGTGACCCGCAGCGCATCGATGGCGCGCTCATAGCCAATGGCCGCCGCGCCCGCCATGTCGGCGTGGGGATTGTTGGGATAACCAAATCCACCGGTGTTATCGAGATAAAAGATGGGTTCGGCCACCCCAAAAAACAGGATGCCGATACCAATGCCGGCAGAAAACAACATCGAGAACCAAGAGAAGTTACTAAACTCTGGACGACTGTCGTCAGGGCCGAGCCGCACGTTGCCGTACTTGCTGAAAACGATAAAACCGCACACGGTCAATAACAGCATCACGGTGACCAGGTAGTAGCCACTAAAGGTACTTTCAATCCAGGTGCGCGTGGCACCGAACAAGACACTGGCCGTCTCGGATTGAAAGCCGGTGAACAATACAAATGCCAGTACCAATACGGCTGAACAAATGGTCATGCCGCGATGCATGCCTTGGAAGAAGCCACCTTGTGCAAGCTCGGTGATCATATAATCGGTCGAGGTAGCAGCCTGCTGGCTGTCACCGCGTTGGGGTGAGTTTGGGGGTGTTGAAGTAGCGATAATGATTCCTCCTTGAGCCGGAAGTCGGGCCGGCGATCCCGTAATCCGCCCAGGCTCTGCTGGGCGGGACCTCATGATGGCTCACCATCTCGGTGACGACGCGCTCACTGCCTACTGGGTAGGCCGATGCGACGCCCAGCAAGCTGGGGCCACTCATTGTCGGATGCGGCAGGCAGCCGCTCAATCAGGCTGGAGACAGCATCCGGAAACGGTGCGGGGCGACCGGTTTGCGTATCGATGCCCATCAGCATCTGCTCGCTGGTGGCCAGCACCTCACCTTGGCAATCACACATTTGCATAAACACATGCAGGCGCTTTTGATCCCGCGCTAACACGGTCACGTCGACCACCAAGGTCTGCCCTTGATGCGCCTCACGTCGGTAACACAAATGGGTTTCTAGGGTATAAATGGTATAGCCATGCTGGGTGCGGCCGGCGTCATCCAAGCCAATAGTGGCCATGAGCGCATCGACACCCAGCGAGAACACGCGCGCGTACTCGGCATCGTTCATGTGCCCGTTATAATCGACCCATTCGGGGGCGACGTCTATCGTTAACAGTGCCATTAGATGCGCCCTTCCAAACCTTCAGCCTCGGGCCAGTACTTCTGCGCCAAGTCTAAAAGCTCGACCAAAAACGCATCACGGCGACGGTCTAGCTCAGAAACAGGACGACCCGCGGCTTGGTGTTCACAGCCTTCGACCACTTTATCAATCAGCTCATCGGTCAGCTCAGGCGCTTCCAGCTTGGTCCACGGCAGTTTTAGCGCCGGACCGAACTGCTCTAGCATATGGCGCATGCCCTGCTCGCCACCGGCTAGGTGGAAAGTTAAGAAGGTGCCCATCAGTGACCAGCGCAGGCCACAGCCGTAAACCACTGCCGCATCAATCTCTTCGGTGGTAGCCACCCCGTCGTTAACCAGGTGCAAGGCTTCACGCCACAGCGCTTCCATCAAGCGGTCTGCAATATGCCCCTCGATTTCGCGCTTAACCACCAAGGGACGCATTGCCAGCGCTTGGTAAAGTGCATGGGCGCAGTCAATATGATCAGATTGAGTGGCTTCGCCGCCGACTAGTTCGACTAGCGGCAGCAAGTACACCGGATTGAATGGATGCGCTACCATCACCCGCCCTGGGTGGTTATGACAATCCGTCTGCAGCTCAGTGGGTTTAAAGCCAGAGGTCGATGAGCCAATAATCGCGCTTGGCGCCGCGGCAGCATCAATCGCCGCCAAAGTTTGGCGCTTAATATCGATGCGCTCCGGCACGTTCTCTTGGATCAGGTCGGCCTCTTTCACCGCCTGCTCAAGGCTATCAACAAAGGTTAACCGAGCAGGATCTGCGCCGTCGGCGAGCCCGAGTTTTTCTAACGATGGCCAGGCATTGGCTACAAAGGCACGGGTGCGAGTGGGCGCTTGTGGGTCAGGGTCATAGGCAACCACGTCCCAGCCCTGCGCCAAGGCACGCGCAATCCAGCCATTACCAATCACGCCAGTGCCGATGACCGCTAACTGCTTGCTCATTGGTCACCTCCTTCAACCGGCTTTCCGGTTTTAGGGTCAACCAGTTTCAGCGCGGCGCGCGTTTGTGCGGGTGTCATAATACGACCGCCAAGGTTTTCAATGATGGTGCTCGCCTTTTCTACCAAGCCGCCGTTAGTCGCCATTACGCCTTTTTCTAAATAGAGGTTATCTTCCAAGCCCACGCGCGCATGTCCACCCAGCAACATGGCTTGCGCCACCATCGGCATCTGATGGCGACCAATTCCAAACGCCGCCCAGTTGGCGTTTTCCGGCAACTTATTGCGCATTGCCAGCATGGTTTCGGTGTCCGCTTCTGCGCCCCATGGAATGCCTAAGCAAAGCTGAAACAGCGGATCGCCCTCGAGCAAGCCTTCTTTTTGTAGCTGACGCGCAAACCACACGTGGCCTAAGTCAAAACACTCCAGCTCGGCTTTCACGCCCGCGGCCTGTACCATCCGCGCTTGCTCGCGCAGCCAGTCAGCGGTATTGATGTACACCATGTCGCCAAAATTCAGGCTGCCGCAATCTAAGGTACACAGCTCAGGCAATAGCTCGCCCACTGGCGCATGACGCTCGGCTGGGGTTTGCATATCGGTGCCCGGGCCACCACGGCTTGGATCTTGAGCGTCCGGCATCCAATCACCGCCGCCACCGCCGGTGATGTTCATGACAATATCGACGTCTGATTCGCGAATGCGCTCCATCACCTCACGGAAGTGATCAATGTTGTGGCTAATGCCGCCCGTTTCAGGATCACGCACGTGAATAT
>NZ_MUET01000111.1:0-4608 GCF_001995685.1 Salinivibrio sp. IB282
TCAGGTGTTAGCGAAACGGCATGCCGTCTATCAGCAGGCAAAAGCCAAGCATCCTGAGCGTTGGGCTAAAGAAACGCGTGACTGGACACCTGTTAGTTCAGTAACACTCAATCCAAGCAGCTCAGAAGACAATCAACGAGGCGGTCAAAAAAGTGCCGCTTAATTAGAAAATCTGGTCAACTACCTTGAAATCTACCGCTAGTCTCTAGTCTCTAGTCTCTTCCCTATTTTCAATCTTTAGCCTCTTCCCCCACCAAGGACGTTATTATGCCCAACACCTCAATAAACAATGAAACCCTCACCGTCACTCACCACGGTGGCTATCAAACCGTGACCGGCTCTTGTCACCAGGTGGATATAAAACGCAGTGGCTTACGCTTGCTGGTTGACTGCGGCCAATACCAAGGCGATGAAGCGCGGGAGGCGAGGGTGAACCTCAACGGCAAACGCATTGATGCGCTGATCCTCACTCACGCCCATATCGATCACTGTGGTTTGCTGCCTTGGCTACTGGCGGCGGGCTTTAACGGTCCCATTTATTGCACCGAGGCCACCGCTGCCTTGGTGCCGCTATTGATTGACGACACCTTAAAGTTGCAACTCAACATGAATTATGGTCATCGTCAGCAGGTGCTCGAGCGCATTTGCCAATTAACCGTGACCTTACCTTACAACAGCTGGCATCGGCTAAAGCCCAAGCAAAAAGGGCAGCCAGCAACCTATTTGCGCTTGCAACCGGCCGGGCATATTTTGGGCTCGGCCTATGTTGAATTAAAACTGCCCGACGAGCAGCGCGTAGTGTTCTCCGGTGATTTAGGCCCAAGTAACACGCCACTGCTACCTGATCCAATACCGCCAAGCCGTGCCGATATTTTGTTTTTAGAATCCACCTACGGCGATAAAACCCATGAATCCGTCGCCACCCGTGCCCAGCGGCTCGAGGCGATTATTCAGCGATCACTAGAAGACGGTGGCGCAATATTGATCCCCGCATTCAGTGTCGGCCGCACCCAAGAGCTGTTGTTTGATATCGAGCAGCTTATCCACCAAAAGCAGCTTGACGATGCGCTCCCTATCATTCTTGACTCTCCCATGGCGCAAAAGGTGACGCGTCACTATCGCCAGTTTAAAAAGCTATGGAGCAAAGAGGCCAAAACCAAGCTTAATCAACACCGCCACCCGTTAGCCTTTGAGCAATGCATCACCATTGATGAACACAGCCAACACATGGCGCTGGTGAACCGCCTCAAACAAAGCGGCGAGCCGGCCATTGTGGTCGCCGCTTCCGGCATGTGCCAAGGCGGACGGATTATGAATTATCTTGCCGCCTTGCTGGAAGACAAACGCACCGATGTGATTTTTGCCGGCTACCAAGCTCAACACACCCTTGGCCGCGATATTCAGCAAGGTAACCCACAGGTGTGGATAGACAACACGCCAGTCACGGTCAACGCGCAAATCCACACAATCTCTGGTTACTCCGCCCACGCCGATCAAAACGACTTGGTTAAATTTGTACAAGGCATCCAACCGTCGCCAAAACAAATCCACTTGATTCACGGCGAACCAGATAGTCAGCGGGAACTAGCTGCTCTTCTCGGTAATCCGTAAGCGCCCCGATGCTGCCTTTCCTAGTCCCTAATCTCTAGTCTCTAGTCTCTAGTCTCTAGTCTCTAGTCTCTAGTCTCTAGTTTCTAGTTTCTAGTTTCTAGTTTCTAGTTTCTAGAAGCGAAGCGTCTCGTCTCTTTCCGTATTCCGCCTAAAAACCCATCACACAGTCTGCGTAATGTCGACTTTTTGGCGCTAGGCCTTTTGCCTACAAAAATTAGCAGGTAAACTCATAGCCCATTAAAATTTACCGGCTGTGCGTCGTGCGCGGCCAGATACAATCTAGCTATGCGCACAGGGGGAGCGACACCTCATGGCGGTAGCGTGGGTAAAAACTGTATAAAAATTGTTCGTTGGGACAATGGCATCACATAGGGTTAAGGAAACACCATGTCTGTATCACCAGAAAAAATGACGCATCTTAAACAGCTTGAAGCCGAGGCTATTCATATCATGCGTGAAGTGGCGGCGGAGTTTGATAACCCAGTGATGCTTTATTCCGTGGGTAAGGATTCTTCCGTGATGCTGCATTTGGCGAAAAAAGCCTTTGCGCCGGGGGTACCCCCGTTTCCTTTAATGCATGTAGATACCACTTGGAAATTCCAAGAGATGTATCAGTTTCGCGATAAAATGGCTGAGCAAGCGGGCATGAAGTTGATTGTGCACCAAAACCCAGAAGGGCTGGCGATGAACATCAGCCCGTTCACACATGGCAGTTCAGTGCACACCGATATCATGAAAACCCAAGGGTTAAAGCAGGCGTTAGATAAATACGGTTTTGATGCGGCGTTTGGTGGCGCTCGCCGTGATGAAGAAAAGTCACGCGCCAAAGAGCGTGTGTATTCCTTCCGTGATGAGCATCACCGCTGGGACCCAAAAAATCAGCGCCCCGAGCTTTGGCATATTTATAATGGCAAAGTGAAAAAGGGCGAGAGCATCCGAGTCTTCCCGCTATCAAATTGGACGGAGCTTGATATCTGGCAATATATCTACCTAGAAAATATCGAGATCCCAGGTTTGTATTTGTCCAAGCCGCGCCCGGTGGTCGAGCGAGACGGCACTTTGATTATGGTCGACGATGAGCGGATGCCGTTAGCAGAGGGCGAAGTGCCAGAGCACAAAATGGTACGCTTTAGAACACTAGGTTGCTACCCATTAACAGGTGCCGTGGAATCAGAAGCGACCACCTTGACCGAAGTGATTCAAGAAATGCTGCTTACTACCACGTCTGAGCGTCAAGGGCGGACGATTGACCATGACAGCGCCGGCTCGATGGAGAAAAAGAAGCGCGAAGGCTACTTCTAGAGAGTTCGGCCAATGTTTTTCACAGCCACCGTGTTGGTGGGGCTGATTACGGCGCTGGTGGCCACCAAGCAACGTGCGAGCCATATTTTTGTCGCCGCAACCGCTTTGTTGTTAGTCGGTGGTGAGCTAGATACCCAAACGGTACTGAGCCATGTCACCAACTCGGGCATTGTCACCCTGGTTTTATTGTTACTAGCGGCAATCGTATTAGAACGCACCGCGTTGCTAAGTTTTTTGGCAAAACATATTGCTCATAGCAAGTATTTGCCGAACTTACTAAAAATGGGCGCGTTAAGCGCGATTGCCTCGTCCATGCTTAATAATACAGCTGTAGTGGCCACCATGATGCGGGCGGTGATGAAGTCGCAACTGCATGCCCCGCAGCGTTTATTGATCCCGTTGTCGTATTTTTCCATTTTAGGCGGCACCTTAACCTTGATAGGCACCAGTACTAACTTGGTGGTTAGCGGCTTAGTCGCTGCGCAAGGTGGCCCGAACATTGCGGTATTTGACTTTTTACCGATTGGCGCGGCACTTGTTGTGGGCTGTGGTGCGGTCGTGGTCGTAGTGAGCCGTTGGTTGCCACAACACACCACCGCCGAGTCACTCGAGAGCCAATATTTTATTGAGGCCGCTGTGGCGCCCAGCAGCCCGCTGGTTGGTAAAACCGTGATCAAAAACGGCTTGCGCGCGCTTGATGGCTTGTTTCTCGCGGAAATAGTGAGAGGGGATAGCTTAATTTCCCCAGTTAAACCTGACGATGTTATCCAAGCCAACGATAAATTGCTATTCAGTGGCGATGTACGGCGCGTCCATCAAATTACCGCGTTGCCGGGGTTGCACACCTTTAACAAGGGCGACTTACCCGCTACAAATTTGCGGGAAGTCTTGGTCAGCCCGGAATCAATATTAATCGGTAAAACACTTAAGCAAGTGGGGTTTCGTGCCCGGTTTGATGCGGCAGTGATTGGCTTATCACGAGAAGGGAAAACCGTCAGCGGTAAGTTGGGGAATAACCCGATCCAAAGTGGCGACAAACTGATGCTGGCAGTCGGGCCAGACTTTGAGCGGCGACAGAATATCAGCCGCAACTTCTTTTTGTTGTCAGACTACAAAACGTTTCAGCCGCTTTCTGTGGTGCAAAACACAGCCGCCATCGCGGGTTTTCTCGCGGCAATTGCGGCAGGTGCGTTGGGCATCATAAGCCTGATAGAAAGCCTGACGTTATACCTGGTGCTGATGGTAGGGAGCAAGGTTGCCGATAGCAGTCAGTTACGTCGACGCTTTCCGTTTGAGCTATTAACGATTTTAGTTTGTGCCTTATCGCTGGCTTCTGCGGTGCAAAGCAGTGGTTTAGCTACGTCGGTCACCCAGGTCTTTTTAGCTCAGATAAATGGGCTACCCACAGTATACGTGCTATTTGGCTTAATACTGTTAACGGTACTGCTCACCGAGACCATGACCAACACCGCCGCGGCCGCTTTGATGGTGCCTATTGCGCTCAGTATTGCCGATGGGTTGCAACTGAATGCCATGCCTTGGGTGATGGCGGTTGCGTATGGCGCGAGTGCGTGTTTTATCAGCCCCTTTGGCTATCAAACCAACTTAATGGTAATGAGCGCGGGAGAGTATCGACCCGCCGACTTTATCCGTGTGGGTTGGCCGGTTACGCTTGTGTATATCGCGATCGTAACC
>NZ_MUET01000112.1:0-5097 GCF_001995685.1 Salinivibrio sp. IB282
GTGTCTGCAATGACGCTGACTACGCCAGTTTACCTCCGAGCCAAATCGTTCCACGACTGGCTGATCAAGGCGAATATATCGCCAGTGAATCCACGATCTATCGCGTGCTGAAAGCGAATGACCAACTTCACCATCGAGGTAAAGCCAAGCCGCCACAGCCAGCGACAGAGCCGACGTCTCATCAGGCCAGTCAGCCGAATGAGATCTGGACGTGGGATATCAGCTATTTACCTTCGAATGTACGTGGCCTGTATTGGTACCTTTATATGATCATCGATATTTACAGTCGGAAAATCGTCGGTTGGGAAGTTCATGACCGTGAATGCGGTACGCTTGCGTCTCAACTCATTGAACGCGCGACGCTCAGTGAAGGTTGCTTGGTAAAGCCGCGTTATCTACACGCTGACAATGGCGCACCGATGAAATCACTGACCTTACGCGCCAAGTTGGATGAGATGGGTATCCGTACCTCCTTCAATCGCCCAGGAGTCAGTAACGATAATGCGTACTCGGAATCATTGTTCCGCACAGCCAAGTACCGCCCTAACTACCCGGCACATGGCTTTGAGGGACTGGGCGCAGCGCGTGAATGGATGTTGAACTTCGTCAACTGGTACAACAATGAGCATCGTCATAGCGCGATTAAATTCGTCACGCCAGCGCAAAGACACCGCAACCAAGATACTCAGGTGTTAGCGAAACGGCATGCCGTCTATCAGCAGGCAAAAGCCAAGCATCCTGAGCGTTGGGCTAAAGAAACGCGTGACNGCACAGCCAAGTACCGCCCTAACTACCCGGCACATGGCTTTGAGGGACTGGGCGCAGCGCGTGAATGGATGTTGAACTTCGTCAACTGGTACAACAATGAGCATCGTCATAGCGCGATTAAATTCGTCACGCCAGCGCAAAGACACCGCAACCAAGATACTCAGGTGTTAGCGAAACGGCATGCCGTCTATCAGCAGGMAAAAGCCAAGCATCCTGAGCGTTGGGCTAAAGAAACGCGTGACTGGACACCTGTTAGTTCAGTAACACTCAATCCAAGCAGCTCAGAAGAYAATCAACGAGGCGRTCAAAAAAGYGCCGCTTAATTAGGAAATCTGGTCAACTACCTTGAAATCTACCGAAACCATGAAGTCAATCGTTGATAGATAGTGCAACCATAAAAAATGCCAGTCAGAAAAACTGACTGGCATTGTTGTTAGTTGGCAAGGCTTAATTCGCTATATCGCGAGTCCTACTCCCACTCAATCGTCGCAGGCGGTTTGCCGGAGACGTCGTAAACCACGCGGGAGATGCCGTCGACTTCGTTGATGATGCGGTTTGATACCTTACCCAGGAAATCGTATGGCAGATGTGCCCAGTGCGCGGTCATAAAGTCGATGGTTTCCACGGCACGTAGGGCAATGATCCAGTCGTATTTACGGCCATCGCCCATCACGCCCACCGAGCGAACTGGCAGGAATACGGCGAAGGCTTGCGAGACTTTCTCGTAGAGATCGGCGTTGCGCAGCTCTTCGATAAAAATCGCATCGGCGCGACGAAGCAGATCGCAGTATTCTTTTTGAATCTCGCCTAGCACGCGCACGCCGAGGCCTGGCCCTGGGAAGGGGTGGCGATAAAGCATGTGGTACGGTAAACCTAGCTCAAGGCCAATCTTGCGCACTTCGTCTTTGAACAACTCTTTGAGTGGCTCAACCAGACCCATTTCCATCTCTTCCGGCAAACCACCGACGTTGTGGTGTGATTTGATCACATGCGCTTTACCGGTTTTCGAGGCCGCTGACTCAATCACATCCGGGTAGATGGTGCCTTGTGCCAGCCACTTGGCATGTTTCATTTTGCTCGCTTGCTCATCGAATACCTCGACAAACACGCGGCCAATGATTTTACGCTTCGCTTCCGGATCCGCTTCACCTTTAAGGGCATCGAGGAAACGGTCTTCGGCGTTAACATGAATAATATTCAAACCAAAGTGGTCACCGAACATTTCCAGTACTTGCTCACCTTCGTTAAGGCGTAGCAGGCCATTATCGACGAACACGCACGTGAGCTTATCGCCAATTGCACGGTGAACCAGCATGGCGACCACAGAAGAGTCGACGCCGCCAGACAAGCCAAGGATCACCTCGTCATCCCCCACTTGCTCGCGAATACGCTCAATCGCATCGTCAATAATGGTGGCTGGTGTCCATAAGCGCTCGCATTGGCAGATTTGCATCACAAACTGCTCCAACATGCGTTGGCCTTGGCGAGTATGGGTTACTTCTGGGTGGAATTGCACACCATAAAAACGCTTGTCTTCATTGGCCATGGCCGCGAAGGGGCAAGTGTCCGTCTCAGCCACTTTGACAAAATCTTCTGGAATGGCGACCACTTTATCACCATGGCTCATCCATACATCGAGGAGCGCGTGACCGTCATCGGCGATGGCATCTTCAATGCCATCAAACAACGCGCTTTGTCCAACGCGTTTTACTTGCGCGTAGCCAAATTCACGGTGATCAGAGCCGGCCACTTTACCACCAAGCTGCTCAGCCATGGTTTGCATGCCATAACAGACGCCCAACACAGGCACGCCGGCGTTAAAGACATACTGCGGTGCTCGTGGCGAGTTCTCCTCTGCCACGCTCTCTGGGCCACCGGATAGGATGATGCCGTTAGGGGCAAAGTCACGAATGTCTTGCTCATCGACATCCCAGCTCCAAAGCTCACAATACACACCGATCTCGCGTACACGGCGCGCAATCAATTGGGTGTACTGGGAGCCAAAATCAAGGATCAAAATACGTTGAGCATGAATGTTCTGGGTCATTATCTGGCTTTCTCGATTAAGTGGAACAAAGGGGAGCCGCGCTCCCCTCTCAAATGCATCGCGGTGGTGATGTCTTTAGCCGAGGCGATAGTTCGGCGCTTCTTTAGTAATAGTGACATCATGCGCGTGTGACTCTTTCATGCCCGCGCCAGTGACGCGAACAAACTGCGCTTGGGTACGCATCTTTTCAATGGTGGCAGAGCCGGTAAGCCCCATGCTAGAGCGCAGGCCACCCATTTGTTGATGAATGATCTCTTTCATCATGCCTTTGTAATCAACGCGTCCTTCAATGCCTTCAGGCACCAGCTTGTCTGCGGCGTTATCGCTTTGGAAGTAACGGTCAGACGAGCCTTTCGACATCGCGCCTACCGAGCCCATACCACGATAAGATTTGTAAGCACGACCTTGGTAAAGCTCCACTTCACCCGGTGACTCTTCGGTACCCGCGAGCATAGAGCCTACCATCACACAAGATGCACCGGCCGCAATGGCTTTACACAGATCCCCAGAGAAGCGGATACCACCATCGGCAATCACGGGAATGCCGTATTCTTGCGCTACAGCGGCTGCATCACTGATCGCCGTGATCTGCGGGACACCCACGCCGGTAACGATACGCGTGGTACAAATCGAGCCTGGGCCAATGCCGACTTYTACGGCATCCACACCAGCTTCAATCAAGGCGCGTGCGCCTTCAGCCGTGGCGACGTTGCCACCCACAATCTGCAGGTTCGGATACGCGGCACGTGCTTCACGAATACGTTGCAACACCCCATCAGAGTGGCCGTGTGATGAGTCAATCAGCAGCACATCCACGCCGGCTTCAACCAAGGCGGCAATGCGTTCTTCGTTGCCCGCACCGGCACCAACCGCGCCGCCGACACGCAAGCGACCTTGTTCGTCTTTACAGGCATTAGGCTTGCTTTCCGCTTTTTGGAAGTCTTTAGCGGTGATCATACCAGTAAGATGATGGCTTGAGTTGACCACCAAAACCTTCTCGACGCGATGTTGTTGCATGAGCTGCTGTACCTGCTCACGCTCTGCGCCTTCTTGCACAGTGGCAAGGCGAGATTTTGGTGTCATCACGTCTTCGACGCGCTTGCTTAAGTCAGAGACAAAACGCACGTCACGACCAGTGATGATGCCCACCAGCTCTTTTTGTGCATTGACAACAGGGTAACCGGCAAAGCCGTTACGCTCAGTCAGCGCCTTCACATCAGCAATGGTCATTTCAGGGGTCACAGTCACTGGGTTGGTGACCATGCCTGCTTCATAGATTTTGACCAAGCGTACTTGTTCTGCCTGTTGCTCGATGGTCATGTTTTTATGGATAAAGCCAAGACCACCTTCTTGCGCCAAGGCAATTGCCAAACGGGCTTCGGTCACCGTGTCCATCGCGGCGGATAGCACAGGAATGTTTAAGCTGATCGAACGTGTCAGTTTTGTACGCAGATCGGCATGGTTAGGAAGAACATTTGAGTGGGCAGGGACGAGGAGCACATCGTCAAAGGTTAGCGCTTCTTTCGCGATTCTCAGCATTGCAATATCTCACACCAAAATTTGTGAAGGGGAACAAAATATTGCCGCAGCATTATACGTGCAGCGCAAACGTTTGGCTATCGATTTTTACTAAGAATGTCCGTTTGTTGGGCTACTCAGATTTAGTCGGTTGATTTATCAACAGATATCCGCGGGACTTTTTCGCAACCGATTGCTCTAGGTCTATTTGGCATACCGGAATGCGACAGGTAGTATGCTGACAAGCTTATTGAAAGGGACCGAGATCGTGACCGCTAACAACCGAAATATTCTTTCCGTCTCTCGCTTAAATGCCGAAGTGCGTCTTTGCTTGGAGAAAAACATCGGTATCGTCTGGCTCACGGGGGAAATCTCTAATTTTACCGCCGCGACATCCGGTCACTGGTATTTATCGTTAAAAGATAACCAAAGCCAAGTCAAATGTGCGATGTTCCGTGGTAACAACCGCCGCGTGATGTTCAAACCTAAAAACGGCGATCAGGTGTTGGTGCGTGCGCGCGTGTCTATGTACGAGCCTCGCGGCGACTATCAACTGATCTTAGAAAGCATGCAGCCCGAAGGCGATGGACGACTGCAACAGGCGTTTGAGCAACGCAAACAAGCGTTAGCCGCTGAAGGCTTATTCGCACAAAGCGCCAAACAGGCCTTGCCCGACCAACCCAGGCGCGTTGGCATAATCACCTCCAAAACGGGCGCTGCCTTGCACGATATTCTAAATGTGTTGAAACGGCGCGATCCGAGCC
>NZ_MUET01000113.1:0-4185 GCF_001995685.1 Salinivibrio sp. IB282
CCACCACCCAGATATGTTCATCTTTTTTCGGTTTACCCGGTGGATAGTAGGTTTTATAAAATCGCGCCACGAGCGGAAACCGTAACGGCTCGAGAGGGTGAATGTGGTAATGATCCATAGCCTAATAGATGCGCAATACGAGCRGGACAGGTAGTATACCTATCCATGATTTTTTCTGACAGCGTAATGCATTGATGAAGTGGTTATCTGATGTGTCTTTGACACCCCATCACACCTTTGGTCTCCCCGTCCACGCTCATGCGATCGTGGAAGCGCACACGGTGGAGGATTTATATGCTATTTGGCAGCACGTTGACGACCTAGCGCTTCCTAAGTTAGTGGTGGGAGAAGGTAGTAACCTGCTTTTTTGCCAAGACTTTCAGGGCGTGGTGGTGCTTAATCGCCTGACTGGTGTGTCAGTCGATGATGAGGGCGACCACTGGGTATTGCACGCGGGGGCTGGCGAATCCTGGCATAACTTAGTCGCTTGGAGCATTGATAATGGCTTGCCCGGGCTGGAAAACCTCGCGCTTATTCCTGGCTGTGTCGGCGCCGCACCAATTCAAAACATTGGTGCTTATGGTGTCGAGTTTTGCGAGCGCTGCGCGTATGTCGATATCGTCAATCCATTGACTCAGCAAACACGTCGTCTGACCCGAGATGCCTGTCAATTTGGTTATCGCGATTCGATATTTAAAACTGACGTGATGACAGGGTGGGTGATCACACAAGTGGGGTTTCGATTAGCGAAAGCGTGGCAGCCCGTGCTCAAGTATGGTGCGTTAGCGGATCTCGATCCAAAGCAGGTATCAGCGCAAACCATTTTTGAGGCGGTCTGTGCGATCCGCCAAGCCAAGCTCCCCGATCCCCGAGAGTGTGGCAATGCGGGCAGCTTTTTCAAAAACCCGGTGCTTGATGCACACCAGGCGCAAGCCTTGCAAGCCCGCTATCCCGAGATGCCCATGTACGCTGCTGGAGAGGGAAAAAAGAAGCTCGCCGCAGGCTGGCTGATTGACCAATGTGGTTTGAAAGGCAAGCAAGTGGGAGGAGCGCGTGTGCATCCTAAACAAGCCCTGGTGCTGACGAACGCTAATCAGGCAAGCAGCCAAGACGTCATTCAATTAGCCAAGCAGGTGGTCGACGACGTCAAGTCGCGGTTTGGTGTGACCTTGCACCATGAGGTGCGCTTTATGGGTGCCACGGGTGAAACCAGCTTGGAGGCACAATGAGCAGTGCACATAACGCTAGACTGACTCTTATAGACCGTTTATCCGATGGTGAATTCCACTCTGGCGAGATGCTAGGCGATGCGCTAGGCATGAGCCGAGCCGCTATCAGCAAACACATTAAAGTGTTGCAATCGTGGGGGCTGGATATTTACCGGGTGCAGGGCAAAGGCTATTGCTTATCACAACCGATAGAACTGCTGGATGACGTCTGGCTCCGTGAGCATATCGACGTGCCCGCTTTATCCGCGATCCCGGTCATTGATTCGACCAATCAGTACTTGATGGAACGTGTGGGACAACTTGCGTCAGGCAGCGTTTGCCTGGCTGAATATCAGCAGCAAGGAAGGGGTCGCCGTGGTCGCGCGTGGCAGTCGCCTTTTGGCAGTAACCTGTATTTGTCGATGTATTGGCGTTTAGATGCCGGCCCTGCGGCGGCGATGGGGCTGAGCCTAGTGGTTGGTGTGGCGATCACCAAAGCACTCCATGAACTAGGCGCGCCAGGTGTGAAGGTGAAATGGCCCAACGATCTGTATTTTCAGGATAAAAAGCTCGCTGGCATCTTAGTGGAAATGACGGGGCAAACCGGTGATGCGGCTCACCTTGTGATTGGCATGGGGTTAAATATTGGCATGGGGGCACATTTGAATCAAAACATTGACCAGCCTTGGGCGCGTTTAGCGGAGGCCTGCCATCCCATGCCATCACGTAATACATTGGCGGCAACCTTGATTGAGCGTTTAAAAGACGCACTGATTGACTATGAGCAACATGGGCTATCGAGCATCATGGCCGACTGGCCTAAGTTGGATAACTTTATCGACCGCCCCGTTAAATTACTGATGGGCGATCGAGAAGTCCGTGGTATTGAGCGCGGTATCGATGAACACGGCGCCTTATTGCTTGACGTTGGGGGTGACATCACGCCTTATTTAGGTGGAGAGATCTCTCTAAGGCGCGATGACTAACCCTGATCTCGCAAGCACTATTTGCGCACACGGATACGTTGAACGGAGTGGTTGGCACCTTTTTCTAGGATTAAGCTGGCGCGCTCACGGGTCGGTAGAATGTTCTCCGATAAGTTTTTCCCGTTAATCTCATCCCAAATGGTCGCGGCTTTTTGAGTGGCTTCGTCGACCGATAACCGCGTGTAGTGATGAAAGTAAGCCTGTGGATCGAGAAAGGCACCTCGGCGGAATTTCATAAAGCGCTCGATATACCAATGCTTTAGCAACTCTGGTTCGGCGTCGACATAGATAGAAAAGTCGAGAAAGTCGGAAATAAACACATGATGGGGGTCGTGCGGGTAATCCATACCACTTTGCAGCACATTGAGCCCTTCGAGGATCAATATGTCGGGTTTCTCTACGTTTTGCACGTCAGAGGTGATGTCGTAAACCAGGTGAGAATAAATCGGCGCGGTGACACAGTCTTTTCCTGATTTGACGTCAGCCACAAACTCAACCAGTTTGCGCATGTCATAAGATTGCGGAAACCCTTTCTTATGCATGATGCCACGCGACTCAAGTTCGGCGTTTGGATACAAAAAGCCATCCGTAGTGACCAGCGCCACTTTGGGATGGTCAGGCCATCGTGTCAGCAAGGCTTTTAAAAGGCGTGCGGTGGTGCTTTTCCCCACGGCGACGCTGCCCGCGATGCCAATAACATAAGGCACATGATTTGATACCGGTTGGGATAAAAACTCGTCTAGCACTTCCGTCCGGCTTTTGCGCGCTTTTACATAGAGATTAAGCAGCCGGGATAGAGGAAGATAAATATCGCGCACCTCATCCATCGACAAATGCTCGTTAAGGCCGCGCAAGCGGTCAATGTCATCTTCTGTGAGCGTCATGGGCACTGCATCCCTCAGTTCAGCCCATTGTTGACGCTCGAACGACAAATAAGGCGTTAGCGTTGCATTCATGATCCATGTGCCTTAAGCCAGTAAAGAGGGTGACGATACCGCAAACGACAGGGAAGGAAAAGCGCCGACGACCGGCGTTAAGTGACCCGGTTGGTTATTTTCGCAACAATCACGCGAGAAAATACGCAAAAGACGAAAAAATCACCCATTTTTTAAAATTCCCTATTGCACCCCTCAAATCCATGGCATAGAATGCGCAGCACTTGTCGCCGGCTTAGCTCAGTTGGTAGAGCAACTGACTTGTAATCAGTAGGTCGCCAGTTCGATTCCGGCAGCCGGCACCAAAATTTAGGTGGAATTCCCGAGCGGTCAAAGGGATCAGACTGTAAATCTGACGGCTCAGCCTTCGAAGGTTCGAATCCTTCTTCCACCACCATTTTCAAATTGTTTGAATAGCTCTACGAGTAACGATTGCGGGCATCGTATAATGGCTATTACCTCAGCCTTCCAAGCTGATGATGCGGGTTCGATTCCCGCTGCCCGCTCCACTCTTTTTAGAGTGCTGATATAGCTCAGTCGGTAGAGCGCACCCTTGGTAAGGGTGAGGTCGGCAGTTCAAATCTGCCTATCAGCACCATCCTCTCCAAGGTAACTTCAAGCCGTTTGATATATACTCAACAAACCTGATTGTTGGTTGTGTGGTCGTAATGCCACCGAAATACCGTGCTTAGAGGGACTGTCATGTCTAAAGAAAAATTTGAACGTACGAAAACGCACGTTAACGTTGGTACTATTGGCCACGTTGACCATGGTAAAACTACGCTGACCGCAGCTATCTGTACGGTACTTGCAAAAGTACACGGCGGTGCAGCGCGTGATTTCGCGTCAATCGATAACGCACCAGAAGAGCGTGATCGTGGTATCACCATCGCAACGTCTCACGTTGAGTACGATACACCGACTCGCCACTACGCACACGTTGACTGCCCAGGACACGCTGACTATGTGAAAAACATGATCACCGGTGCGGCGCAGATGGACGGTGGTATCCTGGTTGTTGCGGCAACTGATGGCCCAATGCCACAGACGCGTGAG
>NZ_MUET01000114.1:0-4169 GCF_001995685.1 Salinivibrio sp. IB282
ACCAATAATAAAAAGTTTGATAGGGAATAGCGTTGTCTTGGCAAAACTGCTTAATGGACACTGTGCTTTGCTTTTGTTGTTCAATAATCGCCGCCCAGTGCGCGCGTTTTTGTGCTTGTTTCATGGTACCTCCGCTTAAAAAGGTACTATGACAAAGTCCGTGTCTTATGGGTATGTGGGGTTTATTAACCGCTTACGGTAATGCAGACAAACCTTTCTTTCCAATCAACATTCCACCATTCTAAGGTAATAACTTCATATGGTCGTTGCCCCCCTAGATAGATGCACAGTTGAAGTAAGTGCCTCAAATCTTGTCCAACAGGCACAACATCATAGTTTTCACGAAGGTCTTTTAGCAGGCGTCTTAACTCTCGCCATTCTAGGAATCGCTCACCAATACGCTCACCATCTTTTTGCTTTGGAATTGGTGCTACTGGGTTGTATTTTATGGAAAATTTCGACTCTAAAGAGAAGTAGCGTGGATCGTTATCAAAGCGCATAGCATGGTTAAACGCCGCCATCACATAACTACGTACTCGATTGCTCTGAGTGATAGCTCCACGCTGGATCATCTTACTRATAACGTATTTAATATCATCCGTCGTTACATCACACGCCTTGGTGTTTTTGTCTATATATGGATAGAACTCTCGTACCAGTGCATTTCGGACCTCTTCATACGTTCTCTTTCCATCTATTTTCATCCGCTCAGTATAGCTATGGAATAGGTCATCAATGGTTCCTAAGCTTTTGCTCTCAGTATCAATTTTTTTCTGCTCACGCTCTTGTTGTTCAAGATGCAATTTAGGATCTTTTCCGTTGAGCAACAGTTGTGAGAAGACTTGGGCTTTCTCGCGAGCTTCTATAAGAGTCATGCTGCCAGCACGTGTGCTGAATAAACCGATAGAGATAAATTTTTCTTTCTGTCGCTGGTAGTAGCGAAAAACGAACTGCTTTTTCCCACTAGTGAAAATTTTTACTCCCAAACGCCCTGTACCTCGTTGACCTGATTGATCCCAGAGATAATAGGAATTTTTACTACTAGTCGCGGATTGAATTTTAGTAACAGTTAACATTCTGATTTGCTCTTGTCTTTTTCGGCGAAGTTAACTTTCTAGGCAAATAGATATAACCTAAAAGCAGCCAAAAATTATGTTGACAGATTTCCTTCCTAAGCAAAGCTAGGTCAGGTAATGGGTCAGACAAGAGAAAGGTGACATGGAAATCAATGCAAACTAACGCAACAAAGGAAAACCTGTAACCTTCTGAATTTACGGGAGATTAATAAGCTTTGCATACTCATAAAAATGAATCTGGTAGGACTCATAATCGATTGGTCCCCAGTTCAAGTCTGGGAGGGGCCACCAGATATAGCAAGGCGTAGCAGGTTAGTATCTACTACGCCTTTTTTGTACCTGCCGATTTTTAGTCAAACACTTAGTCAAACAAGGAATGGGTACAACTCCCGTTTTCGCATTAGAAAAATCAGGGGGGTAACACCGAGAGGTGTTCAACACTCCGATCCTGCTAACAGTCCTTTTTCCTCTTGCTTATCCAAGCGTCCACTAAAACGATTCATCCGTTGCGCCTAGGTAACTTCTTGCACCCATCTCACAAAATATGGCTTATCTAACACTTTGGACAATAGCGCACGAAAACCAAAACAGCCCTTGATACACTAGTCCCAAATCTGCCAACTCGATGGCGTGTTAGGTGCCGACAACTGATCGGCGGTAGCATGGCTAAACACTGGACGGTTAACCAGCTTATCGGGCAGAGATACCCAATAGTGTGCGCGTTTATCCGTGACCGATTCACACTATCCTAGAATGGATGATTAAAAGAGCTCATTAGTCATATAGTTACAGATTTGTGCTTGGGGATAGTGTGAATATCTGAGTAGTGATAGGCGGTATGCACACTTTCGCGGAAGAGCAGTATCGATTAAAGAGTAAGAATCCGCCTGGGATCAGTCGGTTAGGTAGAAAATGGTGCGGATAACGATTTTGGGAAATCGAGTATGCGCGCTAATACAATGTTAGAGCGACAGGAGACCTATGGGTAATCGGTACGGGTTGAGCCGGACAATTCCGGAAGGCATCAAAAGAGAAGTGCGACAAGCTTGCGGTTATGGCTGCGTCCTATGCGGTGCCGCTATCGTTGAGTATGAGCACGTAGATCCTGTTTTTGCCGATGCAAAAGAGCATTCTCCTGACGGTATTGTGCTGCTCTGTCCTCAATGCCACGCAAAAGTGACGAGGGACTTTGTTTCGAAAGAGCSAGTCAAGGAGGCAAAAGCGCAGCCAATTAGCCAGAAAAGAAACTACGCTCACGAATTCTTTGACCTTGGCTCTAAACAACCTAGTTTCGTTCTCGGCGGTGCGTCTATAACTAATACCCCGATACCGTTAGAAATCCACGGGTACCCCGTCGTGAAAATCGAACCAAGTGAAGAGGAAGGTGGCCCAGTAAGATTTAGCGGTACGTTCTTCAATAGCCACGGGGAGATAAGTCTTCAAATCACAGACAATGAATGGCGAGCGTACTCTGGTAACTGGGATTTTGAAGCAAAAGGTGGGGAGCTAATCGTGCGAGATGCGCCGGGCAGCATCTCCTTACGACTCAGAGCCTCGTCTGATTCTGGAATCGTTATTGAAAAAATCAATATGCGGGTTGGGGCCTACCAGATAATTGGCAGCACCGATGATTTGTTGCTGAAAGCTGATGATGGTTCAAAAATTCAGTGCGGCGGCATGATTGCCGATAACTGTCGCATTGGGCTGTCCCTTGGGTAGCTCTAACAAGTGGCTGTTGTCGGACGTACCTACGCTGGCGCTCCGGCACGCCGCAAAGCCAAGCGTTAGGTTTTGCAAGGGAAAGCTATGAGTTTCTTATCCAAGATATTTAGAGTATTCGGTAATAGTCGTGCCGAGAGGAACAAAACAACTGAGATACCTAGAGTAGGAAACAAAGAGCCGGTGTGCCCTTATTGCAGTAGTACGTTAGATAAAATACCAGGGCGAAAGAAAAATGCCCTAGTTGCAGTCAATTTATGTATGTTCGAACTTGCCCTGATGAACGAGTCAAGATTTTAGTACGTGACGATCAAATTGAACTCATAGAAGAAAAGTGGGCAATTGAGAACGGTACCCATGAACAATTTTTAGTGGAAAAGCGCGATAGAGAAGCAACAAAAAACAAGCTGATAAGTCAAGGCATCAACACTCCTACGGACTTAGATGTTAAGTGGGAACAATTAAAGGTTTCATTGCCTCAACTAGCATCAGAGTATAAATGGGGGCTATATCGTAATGCTCGCTTGGGAATGGGAGATGTTCTAAAGAAGCAAGGTAAACTATCTGAAGCGTTGGACACATATCTTGAAGTTTGCTTTATAGATCTAAACGGTCCGAATAATTGCGGCACAAAGGACCCTGAAATATTGAAGATGTATCCTCCATTCGATCCTAAATCTGCATTTTTAGCCCCGGGCGTACTAGGCCACATAGACAAACTGTGTAAAGAGCTTAACTTAAAGCCAGAAGACTTAGCCTCTAGGTTTATTGGTCTTTCGTCCAAAGTAGAGCGTCAACTGAAGTTACCCATATCCGCTGATGAAGCGTGGAAAGAACTTTCTGGTGAACTACGTTGAACCAAACCATACAAACTGTTTAAGAGTGATTCGCAACGCGTGGCATTTTTACTATGCGTTGAGTTTAGTGTTTAAGGTGGTTTGCAGCGGCATCGGTATTGCGTTGCTCACACCTTAACAGGGCGTCATATTTTTAGCATTAGCCAGTATATTAATCACAAATATCATTAAACAAAGGAGATGATAATGAAGAAAGTTGTAAAAGCTGCAGTATTGACAGGGCTCTTAACTCTGACAGGCTGTGCTTCTTATAGCCCGTGGGATTCGATGCCTCACCAAGAAGCAAGCGCATGGCAAGGTATTGGAGTACAAGCATATGATGCAAAAGCTCTTCGTAGTAGCGGTTTCACCCCAACTGATGCCAAAGATTGGATTCAAGTAGGTATCAAGTCTCCTAAAAAAATTATTGAATGGAATAAGGCAGGATTTTCTCCGCGAACAGCATCAAAATGGATCGATAAAAACTTCACACTAGAAAAAGCTATCTCATTTAGAAAACAAGGGCTAACCGTTGAGT
>NZ_MUET01000115.1:0-4135 GCF_001995685.1 Salinivibrio sp. IB282
GATGAAATTGTTATTGAAAATCACTCACTAGAGAAAAATTTAAAATCAGTGATGAAATTGTTATTGAAAATCACTCACTAGAGAAAAATTTAAAATCAGTTGCATTAATAAGGAAAGCAGGGCCATACGCAATTGCTGCGATTGTCGCAGCAATACCCTTCATTCCTTTTACAGGTGGGGCAAGTGTACCTGTAACAATGGTTAGTTTTATGGGGGCTTCTGGTGCGGCAGCTTCTACTGGAGTAATTAGTCTGGTGGCAGCAATTGGTGGGGTAGTTGTTATTGGAATTTTCACAGACTGGGAAGAAGTAGAAATTGCGGGCGTCTTCAAACTTAAGAGAAAGCGTAAGTAGGTATAACACATATGAGCCCTTCTCCGGTCAATAGGCAACAGCATTCTTTTGGCTGCGCCAGCAGCCAATGCTCTCGAACAATAAAGTCGTCTACTTCGTTCTGTTCCCCAGAGGAGGCAATCAATCCGTAGGGAATTTTTGTTTCTGGTGGAGTACACGCATAACTCGGGTGATATCGCCCTCGACCCAGTAAGAGACAATCATCGAAATCTCAGGAATAATGAGTAATCGTCCGCGGATGCTATCTCGTTGTACGCCCATTAAAGGTTGTTCTAGCAAGTTGTCTACTTTTTCTTCAATGAGGCTGTCAGTTTTTTCTGCTACATCAGGGTTGAAGTCATAGAGAAATTCGAAGATCTTTTCACGATCATTAAGTGACTCTTCTTCCCATAAAATCATTGCTTGCCTCGATTACGGATTCTGGCTTTACGCTCTTCCATTCGAGATTTAGCAGCTTGGTGCTCAACGAAAACGGATTTTCCTGAGTCAAACTTCTCAAATGCTAGGTTTACTTGTTCAGTTAACCATGCATCGTGAGATAATGTTTTTCTTTGTTGTTCAGCGAGTTGCTCAGTAAGTTCACGGCAAGCATCACTCAGTGTGCGCCCTTGGCTCTCAGCCATTTGTTGTGCTAGGCGTTTTGTTTCTTCATCAACACGAAATTGAATTCTAGTGTCCATGATGTATTCCTCTGCTGTTGTGTGTACAGATGTTAGCACTAGACTTTGAGATGGGCAACTAACACATATAGAAGGCAGGGCGAGCGCATGAGTGTTCATTTTTCAACCATCGCCGGTATGCCTGCGGCTAAAAC
This sequence comes from Salinivibrio sp. IB282, assembly GCF_001995685.1. Lineage (NCBI taxonomy): Bacteria > Pseudomonadati > Pseudomonadota > Gammaproteobacteria > Vibrionales > Vibrionaceae > Salinivibrio > Salinivibrio sp. IB282. Next base: position 1,168 of record NZ_MUET01000115.1, read on the forward strand.
CTTTTTTAAGAAGCTGGGATTCATGAGACAGCGCTTCTGTTTGGCCACCAAGCTGATCTTGGTCGGCTCGCCCGCACCATGTTTGAGGCCATGTGTCGCAGACAGGCAAAGTTCGCGGCCCCATTGTCTTTATAAATTTGGCAGGCGTCTTCACCCATGTTGACATCTAACACCCAGTGCATGGATTCAATGCCCAATGCGAGCGGATGGCGCGGCCTGCCTCATCGGCAGTCAGTGATTTTGAGCTGATATAGTAGCGGTACTCCAGCGACATCGGGCGCCCTTTTTCAACACGCAAAGACTCAACCATGACAAGGCTTTGCAGTGATGGCCAACGGGTAAAGTCGCCTGATAAACACGCTTTATCAAGCACATAGCACTGACATGATTCAATACGACCGTGACCATATTCAAACTCGACATCGTCATTGAAGGTTCGACGTTGCTCACTGAATGCCGCGGTGATCGCGTTCGCTAGCTTGCCCTGGTTTTGTTTCATCGCTAATAAGTAATCACCACCTTGCTCAACAATAGCTTTGGCAACTTTCGTTTGACAGGCCATAGCATCGATAGTGACAAGCGTACCGCGTAAATCGAGTAGGCGAATTAACTCGGGAATCGCACTGATTTCATTGCTTTTTTCTTCAGTCTTGAACTGCCCAAGCACCAGGTGGTTTTCGCTGGCATACGCACTCATGCGCTCGCCCTGAGGCGCGAATTGGATTCAAGCATTCACGAATGCGGTCTTAAGTCATTCACTATTGATCACAGGAGAACGAACCCAAGCTATAGAGTTTTATGAAAAATCACTTAGTTATCAGTTAAACCTCTCTGAGGGTGACAACAAGGTTTTCGACGCTACCTTTAAAACCATCCCGGACCCAAGGGCGTAATCGATCTGGTTATCATCGAGCGCTAATGAAGGTTGTTACGAAATGGCGGCTTTTACTTTACGTAGAAGCCGCCATTTTTATTGTGTGAACTAAAACACATTTGCCCGTCACCGATAAGACAAGATGATTGGAACCCTATTAGTATGGCGAACTGGTTAATAATTGAATAAATGGATTTATTATCAATAGTTTAAACATGGAAATTCTCCCAGAAATCGAAGTGTCGAACGCGCAGCATGAGGCTATTCAAGCCCTTAGAAACAAGGCATTTCCTGACCATCAAGTTGCCCGTTCTTACTATAAGCAGCTTCTCCACATGCGGGCATTGCAGTACCAAGGTAATCAACTGATTGGTTATATGGGGTTGGATTATAGGGCAGTGAATGTCGGTGGCGACGTATACAAAGTATTAGGGGTGAGTGATTTTTGCATCGACAGCGCTTGGCAAAGAAAAGGGATTGGCTCGGGTATGCTGGCGCAACTGGCTGACTATGCCAGAGATAAGGACGTTGATTTCATTATTCTTATCTCTGAGGTGCACGATTTTTATGTGGCTAATGGCTTTCAGCTTGTCGAGTCACATGCCTCTTGGCTACGCATCCATGAACATACAAATTATGGCGTTGCGGTTGAGTATGTTGATGAATTGTACGTTAAACCGATGAAAGATAAATCATGGCCTGCAGGGCATATGGATTGGCTGGGGTATATGTATTAATGCCTTCGGTAGACGTCGTTTATGGCGTGTAAGAGGGGTGAGTCGCCTTTGGCTGGGCGCCTGCAGCTATCTGCAGGCGCGTGATGATATCGGCAACTAAACGCCCTTGCTACTGCATTACCGCAAACGACTCGTAAGGGGCCAGTTTGTAGGGAGGGAGAATTAAAATAAGATAATAAGTAATTCATGTGCTTACGGAGGATAGATGAAAAAGGGCATACAGATTGCATAATTTTCTAAAATTAAAGGTGTTTAAAACGCCTGTTTATTTTGCAACTTGCAAAATTAAAAACAATCAGTTATAAATTGAAATAGTCCTCACGGACCACGCCCTGACTAAAGGGATTAAGACTTTACGTTTCCTTTCTTTCTCCGCTGCCTTTTCCGTCCTCACGGACCACGCCCTGACTAAAGGGATTAAGACTGTAATATCTTTAATAATATTAGCTGTGATTTGGTCCTCACGGACCACGCCCTGACTAAAGGGATTAAGACTGATGGGTGAGGCAATGAACATCGTCCCAACTGAGTCCTCACGGACCACGCCCTGACTAAAGGGATTAAGACAATTGCTTTGAATACAGGCGACTGGCCATGTAATGTCCTCACGGACCACGCCCTGACTAAAGGGATTAAGACCTAATGTTACTATCACAGCAATAAACCATTGATAAGTCCTCACGGACCACGCCCTGACTAAAGGGATTAAGACCATACGTCGGCGCTTCAAAAATTATTTTCACTTGGTCCTCACGGACCACGCCCTGACTAAAGGGATTAAGACCTAAACGTGGTGGTGAGATAACACGTGTGATATGGGGTCCTCACGGACCACGCCCTGACTAAAGGGATTGAGGTGAAGGGCCTAGGTCCTAGAATCCTAGGTCCTAGGATCTTTATTCCACGCCCTGACTAAAGGGATTGATAGCTAGGTCCTCGCCTCCTAGGCCCTTGATTTCACCCTCTGACAAAAGCATCCCGCTTCATCATCACGTCCCCCCGCTTCATCGCTTCCCATACGCAACACATGTTCACCAATTGGTCATCCCGCCTATTTTGCATCGCACTGTGTAACCTAAGCATGGTTTTACAGCACAGGGGCGAGCCATGCAGACACAAACCATCACCGTCACCACCGCCAGCCAAATGCGTGAAAGGGGGTCTGCATTACACCAATAAGCCGCACATGCTGGCACAAACCCAGCGCTGGCAATTGGTTGTGCGTGGCAAGCGGGTGATCGCCGCGATTTTATTTAAAGCCAAACGTGGCTGGAAATTAGTGGCAATGGCCGCGTGATTTTATTTAAAGCCAAACGTGGCTGGAAATTAGTGGCAATGGCCGCGTGTCGTCGTGCTA
>NZ_MUET01000116.1:0-4072 GCF_001995685.1 Salinivibrio sp. IB282
GTTTTATCTTATACTCATCATGAAAATAATACAGGTTATTATGAAGGGGTTTTTGTTAAGCGCCTAAAAAATAGCATTTTTTCTCCTTTTAAGATTGCTTGCTTTCTGATGAAAAAGCGTAGGAGTGTTTCTATATTGCATATCCATACACCTAGTCGTATTGGGAAGTTAGCAGTTTTCATTGGATTCCTACTTAGATATAGAGTGATATTTAAATTTCCTAATGAACATCTTCTGAATGGTCGTAATCTATCTGACAGGATGTTATGGCGATCCTTGTTTTTTATGGTTGATCTGTTTGTGGTACTAGAAGAAGATACAAAAAACATCTTAAAAAGAAGGGCAGTGTCTGACGCAAAAGTTTTCTGTGTAGAAAACGGAGTAGAAATGAGTGCACCTAAAAAATTGCCTGAAAGCGATAGCGTTCGCCTAATATTTGTTGGTCGCTTAACCCCTCAAAAGGCTTGTGACCAGCTCATTCATGCATGTTCATTATTAAAAAAAGGCGGTGTTAGTTTTTCTCTAGACGTAGTGGGGGAGGGGGATCTTAGCGATGAACTATCCTCTTTGGCTTGTCATTTAGGTTTGTCAGATCACATTAACTTTATAGGATATCAAGATCGGCCATTAGAGCTAATGAAAAAAAGCGATATTCTTGTTTTACCTTCACTGAAAGAAGGTATGTCAAATGTATTGTTAGAAGCGATATCAATTGGCCTTCCAATCGTTGCGACTGATGTAGGATCTGCGAGTAAGCAGTTAGGCACGTATGGTGAGAAGTTTTTATGTAAACCCTCTGAAGCAGTATGCCTAGCTGATAAAATCCAGCTGTTAGCAAAGGATAAAGAGTTGAGAGACGAATATGGTTCTTACCTTTATAAAAGGGGAGTTGACGTTTTTTCAATCGATACGATTTCTGAAAAGTATATTCAAGCTTACAAGGAGGTTGTGTGATCAATTCACCAAGTGTTTTGATTATTATTCCTTACTACCTGCCAGGATATAAGTCAGGAGGGCCGACGCGAAGCATTTCAAGTATTGTTGATTCTTGTGGCAATGACTTTAGTTTTTCTATCATTACAAGAGATAGAGACTCAGGTGATAAAAACCCTTATGAATCAGTTAATGTGAATTCAATTAATCGTGTCGGAAAGGCTAAGGTTTTGTATGCGAATGATAAGCTATTGACCATAAGTGGCCTTTACCGCTCTATGAGTAATTTAAAGTCTGATGTTATATATTTGAACAGTTTTTTTGACCCTGTTTTTACATTGGTTCCTCTTGTTTTAAATGCCTTGTTTTTCAATAGATTTGTCGTGCTTTGCCCACGCGGAGAGTTTAGCCCTGGAGCCTTAAGTATTAAGGCATTAAAGAAAAAATTTTATATAAGAACGTTTAAGTTTTTTGGGTTGCATAAAAAAATAATTTGGCAGGCTACTACAAAAGAAGAAGCGGGTTTTATTCGCTGTATCTTTGGAGATGAAGTGAAGGTTAAGTTAGCTATGAATATCTCATTGCCCTCCATTGTTACCAAACCATTTTCACCTAAGTCTCGAGTTTTAAAAGTATCATTTTTATCTCGAGTTTCACACAAGAAAAATGTACTAGGTGCTTTAAAAGCTTTATCTAAAGTGTCGTCTAGGGTTTCCTTTGACATCTACGGTCCCTCTTCGCGTCCAGAAGATAAGTCCTATTTGAGAGAATGTCAGGCCTATGCTAAAAGCTTACCGGACAATATTGATGTGAAATTTAAAGGAGAGATTTGTCATGAATCGGTAGGCGAGACCTTGGAAGACTATGATCTTTTCTTTCTACCAACGCTCGGAGAGAATTTTGGCCATGCTATCCTCGAAGCGCTTGCTGCCGGATTGCCCTTGCTTATTAGCAATACGACTCCTTGGAATGATTTAGAAGATAAAAGTGTAGGTTGGGAAGCGGAGCCTACTGATACGGTGAGGTTTGCCGAGTGTATTGAAAAATTTGCTTCGATGTCAGATGATCAACATATAAAAATGCGATTGGCATCTTTGCAATATGCTAAAGATTATTTGGCCTCTAGTGAAGCTGTTGCTCAGACCAAAATTATGTTTACTGAAGTGACGAAAACCTAGTGTCAAGATTACTTGAAGAATAGATTCAGACGCGAACCTCTTACTTTTTATAGTAACGGCGAAAATACGGTTATTATAAAATTAACCTAATGATTTAGAGCTTACGAGAATAAGGTAGAAGGCTTTAATCGGAAAGAACACCTTTTCTTAGAATCGTTCSATCTACTCTATAGAAGACAGTTAAAATGTACGAAAAAAAAATTTTACTAATAACCGGCGGAACAGGATCTTTTGGTAATGCTGTTCTTGACCGTTTTTTGGAAACAGGCATTGAAGAAATACGCATTTTTTCTCGTGATGAGAAAAAGCAAGATGATATGCGGAAAAAATATAATAGTTCAAAGTTGAAGTTCTATATTGGGGACGTGCGTGATCCTCAGAGTATATTTAATGCTACACGTGGTGTAGACTACATTTATCATGCGGCGGCGCTTAAGCAAGTCCCATCGTGTGAATTCCATCCTATGGAAGCAGTCAAAACCAATGTTTTGGGCACGGAAAATGTACTTGAAGCAGCGATTCAAAACGAAGTGAAGCGTGTGGTTTGTCTGAGTACCGACAAAGCCGTGTATCCGATCAATGCAATGGGGATTTCTAAAGCGATGATGGAGAAAGTGATTGTCGCTAAGTCTCGTAATGTGGATCCAGCGAAAACCATGATAGCCGCAACACGTTACGGTAACGTGATGGCATCGCGTGGCTCAGTGATTCCTTTATTTTTGCGGCAAGTGCTAAATGACCAACCATTGACAGTAACAGACCCAAACATGACGCGTTTTATGATGACACTTAATGATGCTGTCGATTTGGTCTTGCATGCGTTCGAACATGGGACTAACGGTGATATTTTCGTCCAAAAAGCGCCAGCAGCCACAATTGAAACGTTAGTGGAAGCATTGAAGCAGATAACACATAAGCCAGAGCATATTGTTAATGTAATTGGCACGCGCCATGGCGAGAAACTTTACGAAGCATTATGCAGTCGCGAAGAGATGTTCGTAGCAGAAGATCAGGGAGGCTATTATAGAATCCCTTCGGATAACCGAGAGTTGAATTACGCCAAGTATCATGATGAAGGCGAACGAGATTTGTCTATTATTGAAGACTACAACTCGCACAACACAGAGCGTCTAGATGTGGACGGTATGATTGCGTTGCTAAGAAAACTCGACTTCATAGGAGACATTGAAGCAGGTAGCTTAGTTGTACCAGAGGGGGTTTAAATGAAGATTGTTGTTACGGGCGCTAAAGGTTTTATTGGTAAAAATCTGTGTGTGATGCTTAGCGAGCATGGCTATCATGATATTGTTGAAGTTGACCGTGAAACACCAGAAACCGTTTTATCGGAGTCACTTAGCAAAGCGGATTTCGTATATCATTTAGCAGGTGTTAACCGTCCTGACGACGAGGCTGAGTTTCAGCACGGGAACACAGACTTGACCCAGTTTATCGTCGATGAACTTAGTCGCAGCAACAAGCACACACCGATAGTGTTGAGTTCATCTATACAAGCAGAACGCGATAACGCATACGGGGCAAGTAAACGACAAGCAGAGCAGTTAGTTGAGCAATATGGTCAGCTAACAAACTCTCCCTACTTTATCTATCGCTTTCCTAATGTGTTTGGAAAATGGTGTCGCCCAAACTACAATTCTTTTGTGGCAACGTTTTGTCACAACATTCTAAATGAGCTAGATATCACGATTAGCGATTCGGCAGCAGCTGTGACCTTGGTTTATATTGATGACGTATGTGCCCGCCTAATTGCATTGTTGGACGGTGGCTCGGAAAGCGGTTACAAGCAGGTCACGCCAGAGTATCCGACGACGGTAGGTGAGGTTGCGACTTTACTACGCAGTTTCAAAGCGAGTAGAGATAACTTAGTTACTGAAGATGTTGGCACTGGCTTAACGCGTGCGCTCTACTCTACATATCTTAGCTACATGACACCAGATCAGTTC
>NZ_MUET01000117.1:0-3757 GCF_001995685.1 Salinivibrio sp. IB282
TAAAGTCTTAATCCCTTTAGTCAGGGCATGGTCCGTGAGGACGCGCTGGAATACGGTATCGTGTGGACGCCGTCATGGTCTTAATCCCTTTAGTCAGGGCATGGTCCGTGAGGACAAGAAATCGCTGAGTTGCTGGGGACTGAGGTTAAAGTCTTAATCCCTTTAGTCAGGGCATGGTCCGTGACGACTATTGGCTACCGAAGCATCACTGCATGATAATCAGTCTTAATCCCTTTAGTCAGGGCATGGTCCGTGACGACAAAAGCCGCAACCGTATAATCAAGCAGTACGTTTTGTCTTAATCCCTTTAGTCAGGGCATGGTCCGTGACGACATTTACCGACAGCTACTTCTGATTTTTTCGAAAGGTCTTAATCCCTTTAGTCAGGGCATGGTCCGTGACGACGAGTGCTTGCTCTTCCTCTTGAGCGGCTTGTTGCGTCTTAATCCCTTTAGTCAGGGCATGGTCCGTGACGACAGAAATACGGCGTTGTAAATACATCTGACGTTGTGTCTTAATCCCTTTAGTCAGGGCATGGTCCGTGACGACCATTTCAAGTTATAACTGATTGTTTTTAATTTTGCAAGTTGCAAAATAAACAGGCGTTTTAAACACACTAAATTTTATAAAAATAAGCAAATGACGTGCCATTTAATTATTCCCGCGCGTAAGCGACTGAGCGGCTTATGATTTTATTTTAATCTTCCCAATCCCACACGCGCCAGGTATTGGCGTGCAAATGCGCCTTGGCGGTGTCTTTTAGCATCCAGGTAAAACTGTCACTGTTTGCACGGTTATCAGACAAACACCATGACGAAAATTGATGACAGTTGTCAAACAGCACATTGTAGTCTTGACGCTTGCCTATCTCCTGCATCGCCCGTGCGGCGGCCGCCGGTGAGCCGACGGCTTGCTTATCGCGGCATGAAACATAAATACTGATCGCTGGGTTAAAGCCACCCAGGCGTTGTAGAAAACGCGCCGGCGACACGGCTTCGACCCGACCGTCGCCATTTAAATGGACAATCTGGTCATTCCCCACATAAATCCCTGAGTGCTCAAACGCGAGCGCCAAATCGCAATAGACAAGGCTACCGAGCACGGGTTGTACTTTGTCACGTAAAACATTATCAACAAGGCTTTCCGCCAACCCAGAGACTAACCCGAAAGCCACACCGGTTCCTGCATAGGTTTTCATCTGCTTTTCTCCTCACTTAATACCGATTACGCCGATTGTGATTGCACACGACGTCGATGCCTTGGCAGGTGGGCGAGCACGTGCCCCATGACCGCCTCAAGGTTGTAGTGATATTCTGCGCTGTAACACACAGGCCGTGCGATCGAGAGCCCCGTTGACTCGGCAATCCGCGCTTGTACGGATGCCGCTTTTTGGCTTAAAAAGTCAGCCAAGGTGTGATCGGGCGAGTGAGTTATCCTATCCCAGTGCCGCCCTTTCATCGCCATATCGGCTTGGTTGATCATCACCGCCACCCGCTCTGGGGCAATATACGGCAAGACCGCGGTTTCCAGCAGCGTGACACTGGTGCCTAGGTCTCGGATCCCGCCTTCTAAGATCACCACCACCATATCAATGAAGCCATACTCGCCACCGCCTTGCGTGCTGGTACAGGTTTCTTCAAGGCTACGTTGAATCGCCAAACGATGCCGTTGATCGGCGGCTTTGCCATCCCCCAGCCCGGCAGAATCATGAAAACGCAGGCTGTCTGACATGGCATAGCCACTGATTTGCTGGGTATGCGGATCAACGCCACTGCCAACGTCTGCCACCGGGGCCTTTGCCAGTGCATTGATGGTGCTGCTTTTGCCACTGCCGGTGGCCCCAACCAGTAGCACATCAAGCGGGAATAGCAGACCGCGTTGGCGCATCGCCGTATCGAGCTGGGTGAAATAAGACATCGCTTCTCCTATTATCTAGCCTGTAAAGGGTGTCACTACTGTCGCTGTGAGTTAAGGCGGCATGCACCGCCTCTGGGCCACATCAACTGAATAGCCCAACAACGAACCCAACCGCTGCCCCAGCGGCCGCGCCCAGCATTTTTCCTGGGGCACCAAAGTAGCTACCCAACTCTGCGCCTTTTTCCGCGCCCTCGGTGACTGACTCCCACAACGACTTGCGCACGGACTCGCGATAGTCTTCATCGCTATCGTTGTGCTTACGCATCGCTTTGTCACGATTAATGTCGCGCATTAACGCCACACGTTTGCTTGCTTTCACGTGGCGCAAGATATAGGCGAACAACTTTCCCATGTTATAGGGGGGTTGTTGCTCGTTGCCCTCTTTGTAGCCTGCGGCGTAATGCACCACCTCGACATCCTCACCGGTGGCCTCATTAATACGGCGCTTTGTTGATTGGATCTTGTCACGCAAGAATGCCTCCAACGGTGGCTGTGGCTGATTGTTAACTGGATCCCAATGCCGCCCTTTCATGGCCATATCGGCTTGGTTAATCCCCACCAGTAAGCGGTCGGTATGCTCGCCCAGTGCGGGAATAATCACCTCGTTAATCAACTCAAACGAGGTGCCAAGATCACGGCTGCTACCATCTRACACCACTAGCACCAGGTCGATCAGTAATTCACCGTTTTCATCGCACTCTTCGAGCTTATTGATGATATTACGCGCATGCCGAATATCGCTCTCGCGGCCATCCCCTAACCCTGGGCTATCGAACAAAACCAGGTTGTTGAACTGATACTGCTCGATGGCCATGGTCTCCGGATCGGGGCTTTGTCCGACTTTGGCCTTATCGGCGGCAAACAGCGCATTAATGGTGGATGACTTACCACATCCTGTTGCGCCCGTGACTAAAATATTCACCTGCCGATTGCCAAGCTCGCCAAACATGTCAAACCAACTGTGCTCTCGCGGGTGGTTTGCGCCTGTCATGCTCTGCTCGCTACCTTGCATCTGCGCCTGGGTGTGTTGATTCCGCGTCATAAGCGTTCTCCTGTTATCGGGTTGCTGTGATAAACAACGCGCCTTGATGGCTGCGTTGTGGCAATGACTCAATGCTATCTCACTGGGATAAGGGCCGCGGCCCTCGACCAATTGGTGAAAGTCTTAGCGCCGCGCCGGTGTGCCCACGATGATCTTGGCTTTGGGGATCCCAGCAATGTCACGCACATAGTGGTAACTGTCGGCCTCATCAACACGCACGGATTTGTTCAGCAACTCGCTGACTAAACTGGCGTGGATCAGGTATTGGTGGCCATGACAGTGCAGCATCACAAAGTGTTCGGCGCGTTCAGAAAGCTCCATCCAACTATTGGGTAGGGCGCCACAAATGAGCCGTTTTAGCGCGGCACGCGCCGCCGATTTAGCACGACGACACGCGGCCATTGCCACTAATTTCCAGCCACGTTTGGCTTTAAATAAAATCGCGGCGATCACCCGCTTGCCACGCACAACCAATTGCCAGCGCTGGGTTTGTGCCAGCATGTGCGGCTTATTGGTGTAATGCAGACCACCTTTCACATGGGCATAACTGGCCACCAACAACGCCCAGACTTGATCGGCATAGTCTTGCATTTGGCTGGCGGTGGTGACGGTGATGGTTTGTGTCTGCATGGCTCGCCCCTGTGCTGTAAAACCATGCTTAGGTTACACAGTGCGATGCAAAATAGGCGGGATGACCAATTGGTGAACATGTGTTGCGTATGGGAAGCGATGAAGCGGGGGGACGTGATGATGAAGCGGGATGCTTTTGTCAGAGGGTGAAATCAAGGGCCTAGGAGG
>NZ_MUET01000118.1:0-4503 GCF_001995685.1 Salinivibrio sp. IB282
CAATACAACACGCAATACAACACGGCAAGGTAATCTATTTATGCAACTCCTCTATAGTGCGGCAGGTCTCGTCGCTCTGGTTCTGTGCGCGTGCGCATTTTCCACTAACCGTAAAGCTATCAATTGGCGTACCGTGCTCGGCGCGTTTGGTTTGCAAGCCGGTTTCGCGGCGTTAGTGCTCTATATCCCCTTTGGGCAAGCCATGCTGGGCTCAATGAGCAATGGCGCGGCTAAGTTGTTATCGTTCGCCAACGAAGGCATCGAATTTGTATTTGGTCCGCTGGCCAATGATGGATTTATCTTCGCTGTTAAAGTTTTGCCGTTAATCATTTTTATCAGTGCGCTGATTTCTCTCCTTTATCATCTCGGCATTATGCAGTGGGTTATTAAATTGCTCGGCGGGGGCATACAGCGATTACTCGGCACCAGTCGAGCTGAATCGCTGGTAGCCACCAGTAACATCTTTCTTTCTCAGGGCGAATCTCCTTTGGTGGTTCGCCCTTTTCTTAGCAAAATGACTCGCTCAGAGCTATTTGCAGTGATGGTCGGCGGTATGGCCTCGGTGGCCGGTAGTGTGCTTGGCGGTTATGCCGCGATGGGTGTAGATTTAAAATACCTGATTGCGGCGAGCTTTATGGCGGCACCGGGTGGGCTATTGATGGCCAAAATCATCGTCCCAGAGACCGAAACACCGGCCGAGCAAAGCCAGGTTGAGATCAGCGATAGCGACCAAGCAAACGCGATTGATGCATTGGCTAGCGGTGCGATGAACGGCATGAAAGTCGCGGTTGCGGTCGGCACCATGCTGGTGGCCTTTATCAGTGTGATTGCGATGCTAAACGCCGGGCTGAGTAGTTTAGGGGAGCTGGTCGACATTGACGGCTTAAGCCTAGAAATGTTGTTTGGTTACCTGTTCTCACCCCTGGCGCTGCTTACCGGCGTACCCGTGCATGAAGTATTTGATGTCGGCAACCTCTTGGGACAGAAGATTGCGCTTAATGAGTTTGTCGCCTTCTTATCCTTTGCCGATATTAAAGCCAACCTGTCGGTGCAAAGCCAGGTGATTGTGACTTTTGCTTTGTGTGGTTTTGCCAATATTGGCTCGATTGCCATTCAACTTGGCTCGATTGGTGCCATGGTGCCAGAGCGCCGCAAAGATGTGGCAAGCTTAGGCGTGCGCGCGGTGATTGCTGCCACTTTTGCCAACCTAATGAGTGCGGCATTGGCGGGTATTTTTATCGCGCTATAAACATTGCGCAGTAAAGAGACTCAGCTAACGTGTCTCAGTAAAAGCAGGGCGATTGGCGGCAAGCTAATCGCCTTTTGCTAACATATTCGCCAAGATGATCACAGCTTGAGCGAACAGACAAGAAGCGGTAAATAAAGGGTTTACAAGCCAAAGCGAACCCAATAATATACGCGGCGTTCCGGAGAGATGGCTGAGTGGTTGAAAGCACCGGTCTTGAAAACCGGCAAGGGTTAATAGCCCTTCTAGGGTTCAAATCCCTATCTCTCCGCCACATATAAAAAAGCCGCTGCTCAGTCAGCGGCTTTTTTGCATTTATGCCCCCACAAATCCCCAAACCCTGACCGCGCCAACATTTTAGACGCCTTTGCCTAAACACACTGCCCAGCATCTGATAACCTAGCCCACAAAAAATCGCCCTGTAAGGCCTTTTGGACGCCGCCAACCAGAGGGCGGTAGCGTGGGTGTTGAAGCCAATTTATTGCCGCTGCGGTCTTATCACCTCGTTCCCACGCTCCTGCGTGGTAACGCGTTATGGGTTAGCTTGTACTGTTTCGGGATAATGTGAACGCCTCAACCGTGACAGGCGGCATGCACACTTTCGCAGACGAGCTGATTGCTTTAATTGCTATAAATGTGTTTAATAATAAGTAGTTAGATGAAAAAAGACGCGTGTAACGGTTTTGGAAGATCGAGCGCGCGCACTAATACAATGTTATAACGGGGAGTCCTGATGTCAAGTTGGGATACAGATATTATCAAAGCATTTGAAAATCTTGGTGGAAGTGCGAGCTACGACGCACTTTATGCCGAGATTGAGCAGATTCGTACTGGGCTTCCGAGTACATGGAAGTCAGTTGTCAGAAGGCGTATTCAGGATCTTTCGTCTGATTCTGCCGGCTTTAAAGGAGGGCGAGACCTTTTCTTTTCTGTGGAAGGTTTAGGCGCTGGTGTTTGGGGTTTACGCTCGTACTTGGAGGAGACGCCAAAGGCCTTGGATTTACCAGAGGGTGTTGAGGAGCCTGGCCGTGCGTATTCTCTGACATATCGGGTTCTGCGGGACACGGTTCTGGCGAGGAAGATTAAAGTATTGAATCAGGATCGCTGTCAGATTTGTGGAATGGCGGTTAGTTTATCTGACGGGAAAACTTATTCTGAAGCTCATCACATAATACCGTTGGGCGTTCCACACAATGGGTCTGATGTCCCGGGTAATGTGATAGTGCTATGCCCGAATCACCATGTTCTCTGTGATTATGGTGCAATTCAATTAACTCTCTCAGATTTGCGGACTGTGGAAGGCCATGAGATATCTGAGCATAGCATTTCGTATCACAACGATGTCATATTCGGGCGTAAGTTATAACAAGTCGCAGCAGTTCGCGGCCGATGGCCGCCGGACGCTCGCAAACTCGCGCCGCTGTGCTCGGCGTTATGTTCAGGAGGAAAATTGGAAGGCACTGAACTAGTTAAAATGGACAAGTGGCCGAAGTTTTATCTGAACAAAGGCTGGGTTAAAACGTTGATGCAGAGGGAAGTATCTTTAGCGGCTTCAATCACCGTAATGTACTACTCCTATTTTTATGCTTGTATGTTTGGTAATGTTGCAATTTTTTCAGGATCAGGTTCAGTGGTTTCTATTATCGGATTACTTTTGACGCTCAAGCATAATTTCATCAGCGATGCCTCAAATCCTAACGCTGCTTTTAATAAGTATTATAAGAAGATGGGTAGTTTTAATTCAATTCATCAAATGAAAGATGCTAGTAAAGTTAACCCTGTTATCAGAGCTGTCAAAGATGAATATATGGGCATATCACTTCTAGTGCTTGGAGGTTTAGTTAGTGGCTATGGCTCGTTAGTTCGTTTATTTTAGCTATGAACATAACAATAAATTTAAGAGTGATTCTGGACTTGATCCGTTTTACTGGACACGCATCGACGACCTGAGGAGGTCAGTATGCCAGCCTATAAAACGGGTAAAAAGACAGCGCAATATTCACTAGACTTCAAACTGAAAGTGGTTGAATGGAGCTATGAAACGCATCGAACAGTGAAGTCGGTTGCAGAGGCGCTTGATATCCATCCATTCATGCTATCGAAATGGCGTAAAGCGTATCGAGATGGAGAGTTTGGTATGGTCAAGTCCCTAAAAAATAAAGTTAAGCCAGACAAGGCGAATGATGAGTTATCGGCACTCAAGCGACGGATCACAGAGCTTGAAGAGGAGAACGATATCTTAAAAAAGTGGCAACGCTTTCAAGCAGAACAAAGGCGCAAGCCTACCAATTCGTAAAGCATTATAGTGATGTTTACTCAGTAAAGAAGCTGTGTAGGCACCTGTCTGTGTCTCGTAGTGGCTATTATGATTGGCTAAGCCGCGGACAGTCAGGACACGCGCGCGCAGATAGTGAGCTAGGCGCAGAGATAGCGTTCATCTACCGTAAAAGCGAAGGCAGATATGGGAGTCCTAAAATCCATGCGGCGTTGAAGGCAATGCCGCGGACAGTCAGGACACGCGCGCGCAGATAGTGAGCTAGGCGCAGAGATAGCGTTCATCTACCGTAAAAGCGAAGGCAGATATGGGAGTCCTAAAATCCATGCGGCGTTGAAGGCAAAAGGTCTCGCAGTGAGTCGTAAGCGTGTGGCCCGCTTGATGCGAGAAGCCGGTTTAAAGGCGAGAGTGGACCGTGTTTACCGTCGTCGGCAAAAGAGTCGGACGTTCTTTAAAGGACTCGTCAATCGACGCTTAGAACAAGAAAAGGCGAGCAAAATCAATCAACAATGGACTGCGGATGTTACCTATATAAAAGTAGGAAACCGATGGGGCTACTTAGCGGTAGTGATTGATGTTTACTCAAAAAAGGTACTTAGCTGGGCGCTCAGCGACAGACTCGATTCAAACTTGACGATGTTCACTATCGTCAAAGCACTCGCTAGCCGAAAGCCTAAACGGGGGCTGCTATTTCATACAGACAGAGGGCGCGAGTATTGTGCGGATAGGGTGCGACATTTACTGGCGGAACACGGTATTGAGCAGAGCATGAATCGGCCAGGGAAATGCACGGATAATGCAGAAGTCGAGTCGTTCTTTAAATCGCTTAAGGGCGAGTTAATCAAAGATGCACCGATTGCTAACTTAAGTCACTTACGAGAGAAGCTCAGAAAATATATTCAGTACTTTTATAATCGAACACGGTTACACAGTAGCATTGGCTATATGTCGCCGATAGCGTTTGAAAAACAATGTACTTAAC
>NZ_MUET01000119.1:0-3710 GCF_001995685.1 Salinivibrio sp. IB282
AACTCGTGGTGAACGGTGCCAAGGTGATCAGCGACCTCTTTGGCGGCCTTCAAATCCGGCGCCCCTTCCAGGCCGATAGCAAACGAGTGCAAACGTGGCCACCATGCTTGGCTTTGGTCGTCATCCTCGATGCGGTTGGCGGCATACTGCTTGGTCACTGCGGAAATCACCGATGAGTCCAACCCGCCGGACAGCAATACACCATAAGGCACATCCGTCATCAATTGGCGATGAACTGCTTTCTCTAGGGCTTCTTTGAGTGCCGCCTTATCCGTGGTGCTGTTTTTTACGCCATCGTATTCCATCCATGCGCGTTTGTAATAGCGGACGGGCTCGCCTTGCTTGCTCCATAAAAAGTGACCCGGAGGGAACTCACTAATGGTTTTACAAATAGGGGCTAGCGCCTTCATCTCAGACGCGACGTAATAGTTGCCGTGCTCATCGTGGCCATGATAAAGCGGGATAATGCCAATATGATCACGACCAATTAAATACGCATCTTGCTCCTCATCATACAAAATAAAGGCAAAGATACCGTTGAGGTAATCGAGTAACTCTGGGCCTTTCTCTTGATATAGGGCGAGAATAATTTCGCAGTCAGACTCGGTTTGAAACGGGTAGTCGGGGGCAAACTCAGCGCGGAGCTCTTTGTGATTGTAGATCTCACCGTTGACTGCGAGGGCTTGAGTTTGGTTTTGGTTATAAAGTGGTTGTGCCCCACTGTTAAGATCGACAATCGCAAGGCGCTCATGGACGAGAATCGCTTTTTCAGACGAATAAATCCCTGACCAGTCTGGGCCACGGTGACGCATGGTCTTCGACATTTTTAACGCGACTTCCCGCAATTGTTGCGCGTCGGTTTTAATGTCAAGCGCTCCAAAAATTGAACACATAATCTTCCTCTCTGTTTATGTTATGCGGTGTTTGTCGCCGTGTTATGCCCCGATAAAGGGCGACTGGCGGCGACTTGTTAACCACACTTTGCCCTGTGGCAGAGAAAGACACAAGTAGATAAAACAAATTCGTTATCTAAAATCGCCTTATAGTGAATGAAATTTAATAAAAGATAAATATATCGAATTAAATTTAAAAATGGTGCAGTTTTTATACAAAAACGCACAAGCAACGAGGCTTGTGCGTGCGTCGTGTCGCCATGGGGCGCTAGCTATCCGGGTGAGAGAAGCGGTCTCTCACGTGGCGCGCGAAGCCGCTGCCCGCCTCTTGGTAGATATTAAAGGCTTCATCCACGCCAAGTGCTTTAAGTTGATCAAGCTCGTCTTGGTACTTAGCAATGGCGGCAACCTTGCCATTAAATCCCGTTTGCCGAATTTGCTCGAGCGCCAGTGTATTGGCATGGCTATGAGGCATGGCGAGTAGAATGAGCGAGATATTGCCATCAGACACCGCCCGCGACCAAAAGTCGGGGTCGGTTGCATCGCCTAAAATGACACGTCGTCCTTCTTGCTGATGACGCGTCACCGAGTCTTCTCGTGTGTCAATCCCCACAATCGGTTGGTGGTGTGTGGTGGCAAGTTCGTCGTAGGCACCTGAGCCAATGCGTCCCATCCCGAGTACCAATATGTTGGCATCACCGAGATTGATTTGTTGATCACTGGGGTGAAGCTTGTCGGGGGCACGTTCAGGCAGCCAACGTGACGCCCACCCATACAGCTGGTTACTAAAGGTATTGAGGGGAGCGGAAAAGGCAAAACTGAGTGATACCGCAATGGCGATGGAAACCAGGATCGGGCCGGGCATCAGTCCTGTTTTATACGCCAAGCCACCCACTATAAGTCCAAACTCGCTGAAGTTGAATAAGGTGAGCGTGGTGAATAAGGCCGTACGAACTCGATATCGAAAGCCGCTGACGATCCAGTAGTAGAGTACGCCCTTGATGGGCAGTAATAACATCAAGATCAGTGCAAAACTAAAGCTCTGCCAGGTAGGCTGCTCGGATAAGCCAATGTTGAGGAAAAAGCAAACCAGAAACAGCTCTTTCATATTAAACAGTGATTTGGCCATTTCGGATGCACGTGGGTGACTGGCAAGCAGCATACCGAGAATAAGCGCGCCCAAGTCGGGTTTAATCCCTACCGCCTCAAAAAGCCCCGCACCAGCTACAAGGGCCAGGAATACGGCATAAAGAACCAAGATTTCACCGTGACCTGCCTTGTCCAAAAGCTTACCCAATAGCGGTTTTAGCAGAGGTAAACCAAAGAGGAGGAGGGCGGACAGTTCGGGGGTTTTGCCCGATGTCGCGGTGAGGAAAATCACGGCAAAGATATCTTGCATGATCAGCATACCGATGGCCAAGGTGCCATAGGTGGCATTCAGCTCCCCTTTTTCTTGCAGCGCTTTGATGGCAAAGACGGTGCTAGAAAATGAAAGCGCGAAGCCAAGCAGCAGCATCTCAGATAGACTCATGCCTGACAGCATAGGAATGCTCAGTGCTTTAAGGCCCATTAGCGCGAGAGTAAAAAAGGCGGTTGTCAGGACATTATGGGCCGTGGCTCCAAACCAGATTTCTTTGGCAAGCAAGGTTTTGACATCAAGCTTTAAGCCGATAGTAAACAGCAGCAAGGTGACACCCAGATCGGCCAACTGCGTGATCACCGGTGTCGACTGGTAGCCCATGGCATGCAGGACAAAGCCCGCGATAAGAAAGCCAACCAACGGCGGGAGATGGCAGCGCATTAATGCATAGCCACTGATAAATGCGGCGGAAATAAAAACCAGTTCCATATCTTGTACTTATTCTAAAGTTGAGTGAGACAAGGCGTTGTCGCTAACGTGGCTATAATGTACACGTTTTGTGGTCAGTATGTGAATGTAAAATCAGGAAGCGTGAGAACCGACAGTATAGGGACAGTGGCGGTGAAGCGCCGATCGACGAAAGCTTCCAGCCTTTTGCTGCATGGGTGACATAAACAGATTGACTTAAAAAAGGTGACTCAAGACAGGGTGCTGACTGAGTGATTAGAGGCGTGGATGCAATAGGCGGGATGGAAAAAGAGGGGAGTGCTCGACTCCCAGTGAGTATGCCGGCGTATCAGCGAGGCTTTATGCATACGCTCATCGCAGGTAGATAAAGCCTGACTGGTGTTAGCCAGGCAATTTCGGCTTTCTGACTAACGTCTTACTCTTCTAGCAGCTCTTGTAGGAGCTCACCATTAAGCATCGCCCGCTTGACTAAGGAAAACGCAGCCATTGTCGGCTGAGCCTCTAGGTCGGCGCTAACAATCGCCAGCTTTTCGTGGAAACTTGGCAATGATTGATTCTCGACACAGCGCTCAATGGCAGGGAAGACCACACTTTTCGCTGCAGTAATCTTGCCCGCAATGACCACCAGCTGTGGGTTAAATAGATTGACGGTCATCGCGATCGCTTTACCCAGATGATTACCGACTTTCACCAATACTTGGCGCGCCAACTCATCACCTTGCTCTGCGGCTTGGCAAATCGCTTCAATAGTCAGACTTTGATCATAACTGAGGCTACTGGGATGCCCTTGTGCAAGCAGCTGTTGCGCGTGTTCAATGATCGCTTCGTTCGACGCCACGGTTTCTAAGCAGCCAAAGTTGCCACACTGACACTTTTTACCCAGTGGATCGATCTGTACATGACCAAGTTCACCCACATTCCGGTTCTGGCCAAGAAAAATTTGCCCATTGACGATGATCCCCGCGCCAGTACCATGATGCACACTGACT
>NZ_MUET01000012.1:0-58591 GCF_001995685.1 Salinivibrio sp. IB282
TCAATGCTGCCGTTTCCGCTCGACTTGCATGTGTTAGGCCTGCCGCCAGCGTTCAATCTGAGCCATGATCAAACTCTTCAATTTAAGTTTGGTGTTTCCGTAGAAACTGCTCAATGAATACTGATTACTGTTTATCTCCGAAGAGACAAACGAATTGACTGTGCCGAACAACTGTAAAAGTTGTCGTTTGGTCACTCAGTTCATCGAATAAATCTTTTTGTCTATTCTTAACGAGTGCCCACACAGATTGCATAGGTCAAATTGTTAAAGAGCGCCGCCCAATCTTGAGCGGGTGTGGCATTTTACGCCACCGAGGCAATGAGTCAAGCGTTTTGTTTGCTTGGCTGTTTTGCCGTTGTTAGCGCGGCTTGCCGTGCCAACGAGAAGCGAATTATAGAGACTTGTTTTTTTGATGCAAGCGTTTTTGTTGAAAAAAATCTAACTGTACAAATAATCGCCAAGATGCTGTTTGTATATCGTTTTAATGGTTAGCAAGCCAACCGGGTATATCAGCGATAGAGTCAACAACGTCAGTTGCTAATGCGACGCCTTGTTCGGTGACAGGTTTACCTGAGCGCACTAGCAAACGGGTTGCAACCCCTGCACACTCTGCGGCTTTCATATCATCCGCTTTATCTCCCACCATCACCGAGCGTGACATATCAATATCAAGCTCTTGCTGGGCATCAATCAACATACCCGGCTTGGGTTTGCGACAATCGCAATCAATTCGATACTCACCGACTCCTTCACTGGCATGATGGGGGCAGTAATATATCCCATCAAAATCGACACCTTTATCAGCAAAGTTCCAATCCATCCATTCGGTCAATTGCAAAAAATCTTGCTCCGAAAAGTAGCCTCTTGCGATACCGGCTTGATTGGTCACCAGTACGAGTAAATAGCCGCTTTCTTTCAGCGCCCTACATGCGTCGAACACACCCTCAATATATTCAAAGCTATCGATACTAGACACATAACCGTGATCGACATTAACGACACCATCACGATCGATAAAAACGGCTGGAAGACTCACGCGTTGTTCCCCTCGGTAAATAATGTTGAGATTATGTCACGCCCAAGACTGACTTGCATCCATACTCCCCTCTTCTATCACATGCTAAAGTATATCCACGTTGTTTTAGGTTTATTTGGTTATGTGTTACCCGTTTTCTATCACTCCAATCGGCACGCTTTACTCTCCTTTTAAAGAGAAGTTTGCGGTCCCTCGTCAACCTGGTTTAGCGCCGAGTGCACTGGCTTATCTCTGCTTACAGGGGGATGCCAATCAGATCGACGCCGTACGAGGGATTGAACAATACTCTCACCTTTGGTTGCTTTTTCTTTTTGATCAGAACTTAGATAAGGGATGGCGCCCTACTGTCCGGCCACCTCGTTTAGGGGGGAATGAGAGAATGGGTGTGTTTGCCAGCCGGGCTACATTTCGTCCTAATGGCATTGGTATGTCGGCGGTAGAGCTGGTTGATGTCACTCAAGATAGCGGGCAAGTAACCTTGGTATTACGAGGGTGCGATCTTGTTGACCAAACCCCGATTGTCGATATTAAGCCCTATATTCCTTACTCTGACAGTATTCCCGACGCTCAAGGCGGATTTGCTCACACCAAACCCACGCCACTAGACGTTCATTTCTCTGACCGCGCCTTATTGGCTTTATCTCAAACCCATCAGCAAGCCTATTATCAACGTGTCATCGCTGACGTTTTAGCACAAGACCCACGCCCGGCTTATAGAAAAGGTCAACCGGATAATCGCCGCTATGCTGTTCACCTGTTCGACTTTAACGTCACGTTTTACGTGCAAAACGAGCAAATAGAGGTGGCTACCATAGAAGCTTTTGTCGAAACTCCCCCACGCTGTTAATATGCTTGGACTTATTGATCGCCAATATCAACGGATAACTTTACATGCGTACCAGTCAATATCTGCTTTCTACTTTGAAAGAAACCCCTAGCGACGCAGAAATTATCAGCCACCAGCTGATGTTGCGTGCGGGTATGATTCGAAAACTCGCTTCAGGCCTTTATACTTGGCTTCCTACCGGGGTTCGCGTCCTTCGCCATGTCGAGCGTATTGTTCGCGAAGAAATGAACCGTGCCGGCGCCGTCGAAACCATGATGCCTGTCGTACAACCAGCAGATTTATGGCAAGAAACGGGGCGTTGGGAAAAGTTTGGTCCTGAGCTGCTACGTATTGCTGACCGCCATCAACGTGATTTTGTTTTAGGCCCCACGCATGAAGAAGTGATTACGCACTTGGCGCGCAACGAAATCAATTCATACAAGCAATTGCCGCTCAACTTGTACCAAATCCAAACCAAGTTCCGTGACGAAGTACGTCCTCGTTTTGGCGTCATGCGCTCTCGCGAATTTACCATGAAAGACGCCTACAGCTTCGATATCGACAAAGCGGGTATGGAGCAGAGCTATGAGAAAATGCGCGCGGCTTATTGCGCCATCTTTGACCGCATGGGGCTAGACTACCGTGCCGTATTGGCTGATACTGGCGCCATTGGTGGTTCCGCCTCGCACGAATTCCATGTCCTGGCCGACAGTGGTGAAGATCTGATCGCATTTTCAACCGAGTCCGACTACGCGGCAAATATTGAAAAAGCCGAAGCGCTCGCCCCTCAGGCGCAAGCCGATTCACCCACGCAAGCCATGGCGCTGGTCGATACGCCGAATGCGAAAACCATTGCTGAACTGGTTGAGCAGTTTGATCTCCCGATCGAAAAAACAGTTAAGACGCTTTTCGTCAAAGCGTCTGAACAGGTCGAGTCCGATCTTATCGCACTAATCATCCGTGGCGATCATGAACTCAACGAAGTAAAAGCGGAAAATCTACCTGAGGTAGAAGCACCGCTTACTTTCGCCACCGAAGAAGAAATCCGTGCGCTTGTCGGTGCAGGTCCTGGCTCTTTGGGTCCGGTAAACCTACCGGCACCTTTCATCGTCGATCGCAGTGTTGCGGTAATGAGTGACTTTGGTGCTGGTGCAAACACCGACGATAAACACTACTTCGGAATAAATTGGGGACGCGATGTAGAGCTAGGTCAAGTCGCCGACCTGCGCAATGTCATCGAAGGCGATCCTAGCCCTTGTGGTAAAGGCACATTGATGTTTAAACGTGGCATCGAAGTGGGCCATATCTTCCAGCTGGGCAATAACTACTCACAAAAGATGAATGCTGGCGTACTAGGCCAAGACGGTAAGAACGCCATGTTAGAGATGGGCTGTTACGGCATTGGTATTACGCGTGTTGTGGCTGCAGCGATTGAGCAGAACCATGACCAAAACGGTATTATCTGGCCTGACGCCATCGCGCCTTTCAAGGTGGCCATTGTCCCGATGAATATGCACAAATCTGAACGTGTCCGTGAAGCGGCTGAAAAGTTATACACCGATCTTACCGCAGCCGGTATTGAGGTACTTTTTGACGACCGTAAAGAGCGTCCAGGTGTAATGTTCTCTGATATTGAACTTATCGGCGTGCCTCACACTATCGTCATTGGTGAGCGTAGTATGGATAACGGCGTGTTCGAGTATAAGCATCGTCGAGACGGCGAGAAAGTGCCTTTCTCCATTGACGATGCACTGACGTTTATTCAGTCAAAGCTTGACTAAATAGCGCCAAAAGCAAGCATGTCATGCCCCGCTCTGCGGGGCATTTTTGTATCAGCTAATCGCCTCGCGTGCTTTTTGGTATGCCTTTTCAGCAAAGTCCCAATTGACCACTTGCCACCAAGCATTGACATAATCTGGGCGCTTATTCTGATAGTTAAGATAGTAAGCATGCTCCCACACATCACAACCTAACAGCGGCTCTCCTTTCACCTCTGCAATATCCATCAATGGATTATCTTGATTAGGTGTCGATGTAATCGCAAGCTGTCCATCTTCTTTCACTACCAGCCACGCAAAGCCTGACCCAAACTGACCAATCGCCGCCTGACTAAAGGCCTCTTTAAACGCATCGAGTGAGCCGTAGGTCGCTACAATGGCATCGTAGAGCGGTCCTTCTGGTGTCCCCTTAGGGTTGGGCGTCATCGATTGCCAATAAATCATATGGTTGTAATAACCACCGCCATTATTACGAATGGCAGCAGGCAGCGTTGAAACCTCAGCAAATAAAGTCTCAAGCGATTCACCATTACGCGCCGTCTCTTCAATCGCCGCAACAAATTTATCGTAATAGGTTTTGTGGTGACGCTGATGATGAATGCGCATGGTTGCCTCATCAATGTGGGGCTCTAGCGCATCATAAGCATAAGGAAGATCGGGAAAAGAGTRAGTCATGGTGTTGCTCCATCGATGATTAAGACACCATCAGCCTAGATCGAATTGATAACAATTTTCAACCTCATTATCATTAATGATATTTGGAGTCTGTGATATACCGCCGCGCGTGAGATGAAAGAGCGTCTATAATCAAACTGTTAGCGTGGTAATAATGGTAGTCCTATGTCGAAAAACAAACCCAAAATTGCCTTGGTGCTCACTGGCGGCGGTGCACGAGCCGCTTACCAAGTAGGCGTACTCTCGGCGATCGCCCACTGGTACCCGCGGGTGCACACGAGTCCCTTTACCATTTATTGCGGCACATCCGCCGGTGCTATCAACGCGGTATCTTTGGCAAGCTATGCGTCATGTTTTCGACTAGGCGTCAAAAAACTGTCTTGGCTATGGCATCGATTGAACACCTCCCGGGTGCTCGCCAGTCAGCCCAGTGCACTTATCGGCCATCTTTTGTCGCAAACCGGGCAACGCTTTCAATCTCACTACCAACCCACTCAGCCTTTCGGGTTGCTCAATAATCGGCCATTAAGAGAATTACTGAATCAAACGATCAGCTTTAATAAGCTTAATTATCAATTGCTTGCTGGTCATTTAAATGGCTTGTCTGTCACTGCCTCAAACTACCAAACGGGGCAATCGGTGAGTTTCTTTCAAGGCGCATCTCATATCAAACCGTGGGAAAGAGCCCGCGCAGTGGGAAAGCGAAGTCAAATTTCCACCGAACACTTACTGGCCTCTTCAGCCATTCCTTTCGTTTTTCCTGCCTCCAGGATTGGCCACGAGTTTTATGGTGATGGGGCAATTCACCAAATTTCCCCGTTGTGTCCCGCTGTCAAAATGGACGCGGAGCGGATTTTAATTCTGGATCTGACCACAGGAATACGGCGGCCTGAACAAATTAAACACACCGCGCCAGGTTTAGCGATGCTCGGCGGTCATTTAATGAATGCTATCTTTGCGGATACGCTCTCGGCAGACTTAGAGCATTTACAACGGCTTAATCAGGTTGCCAGCGCTTTATCTCCCGACCAAAAAGAGCGTCTAGGTCTGCGCCACATTGATGTGCTTCATCTTCGGCCTTCAGAGCCATTTGAACCCATGGCGAACCGCTACTACAGCCATATGCCACTGGCATTGCGCAGCTTGCTTAAGCTTTTGGGGATTAATGCCAGTCAAGATGCCACCTTTGCCAGTTATCTGTTATTTGAGGCGGCATACCTTCGCCAGTTGATTGACATTGGCTACCGTGATGCACACAATCACCAGGCTGAGATCCTCTCTCTATTGACAGATTAGTTACTTTAAAACAGTATCCTCACTCGCATCCACCCATCGCCATTAGCGAAAATATATAGACTGGCACGATACCTGCTTCATAGATTGAAACCGACGTTGTTACTGAGTAGTTGATCACGCATGAATGCCTCGCACATCAAACAATATACAAACTCTGATCGCGCCCCGCGGATTGTTCCGCTCGGTGCCGATCAACGTTTGTTGTTGTTACAAAAGCTGCAAGGCCACCTTGATATCAAAGTGTTGTTTGAAGTCTACGCGCGTGAACTAGAAAAGCAGATCGATATTGGGCGCATTATTTGGGAGCATGATGATATCTCCAACATCATTCGTCGTGGCGTACAACACACATTTCGTCAGACGTTTTCCATCAAGTTCAATAAGCAGCCATTGGGTGTGTTGCAATACTCTACCCCTTACAAGCTCGATCCAGATGAAATCAGCTTGCTCCATACCTATCACAAGCTGCTCGCCGGCCCGCTGAATAATGCCGTTGAATATACGCGCGTGAAAAACATGGCATTGCTCGATGGTCTCACTGGCCTACATAACCGCACCAGCTTTGAACAAGACCTTCAGCATGCCGTCGCCGTCTGTGAACGGGAAAATATTGGTCTGGTCATGGTGATGTTCGATATGGACAACTTCAAACAAGTCAATGATACCTATGGCCACTTGGATGGTGATAAGGTACTACGCCGTTTTTCATTGCTGGTCAAAGAAGCTGTGCGCGGCAGCGATCGTTGCTATCGACTCGGTGGCGATGAGTTTGCCGTGATCTTGCAACCTGCCAGTAAAAGCTCGGTGAAACACGTGACCTCACGAGTGAAGAGCTTAGTTGGCCAAGATCATTTGTTATCAAGTCACCAGATCAGCGCGTCAGTTGGTTTCTCTGTCTATCGACAAGGTGATAATAACTTGTCGCTCTATGAACGTGCCGACCAAAGTATGTACCGGCAAAAACGCGCACGTTAGCGCTTTCCTCTCCCTAACCAGATTGGGTATAGTGATCCTCATCATTACGTGAGGAGAACACCATGAAAATAGCAGACTGCTGTGACTTGATTCGCCAACGCTATGCGGAAATTGGCAGTGGCGAGCAAGGCTATATACCAGCGGCGATCCATTGCGCATTAAAAGCCCTCAACGATATTGCACAAGACACTGAGATCCAGCAATCGCGTCGAGAGCAAGCCGCATTTGCCGCGGCCAACTTGTTGATCAGCGATCACGAGGACTAAGATGGATCTAAACAATTACGCCACCATGGACCCTGTCATGCTGATGAGCATTGTCAATATGAAGCTACGTGACGAGTTTGACAGCTTGGAGGATCTGGTTCGCTATTATGATATCGACAAAGCCGTACTGTGCACGCGGCTCGAAGAAGCAGGCTTTACGTATATCGAAGACGCCAACCAATTTCGTTAAGTCAACGTCTATACAACGCAAAAAGCGGACATTTCGTCCGCTTTTTTCATTATTGGTCGCGATCTCGACGGCTTTTGTTAGCCCAGTGACACCCACAGGACGGTCGCCACTAATATAGGACAAACGAACTTGACGTAGACAGGCCATATTTTCCAAAACAGGCTCTGCTCAATATCCGCATACCCCTCACGCAAGGCCGACAATTTGCGGTCACGCGACCAAATCCACCCACCAAACAAGCAGAACAATAGCGCTGCAAAGGGCTGGAAGTACTGTGTCGCCACTTTCGCCACCAAACCAAACAAGGTACCGAAATGGAAGACAATCACCGCACTAAACGCGGCAATCAGACCACCCAGCACCCAACTGGTGATTTTACGGCTTGAGCCTAGTCGTTCACTGGCAAGAGCAACCGGGCACTCGAGCATAGAAATCGAAGAGGTCAGCGCCGCAATAGTCATCAGTAAGAAAAAGACCAAAGACACGTAAGGCCCTGCCGCTCCGAGGCTTTCAAACAGCAAAGGTAACACGGTAAATACCAGCGTATCGGCACTCAGCAAGCTGCCATCTTGGGCGTATATTTCTACGCCTTGGTGCATGGCAACAAACATGGCAGGTAGCACCACCAGACCAGCAATAACTGCCACCGCGGTATCGACCAGCGTGACGCTCAATGCCATCTTAGGCAGATTTTCTTTCTGACTCAGATAAGAGCCATAAATCAGCATCGAGCACCCACCAATGGTCAGCGAGAAAAAGCCTTGTCCCATCGCGGCCAAGAGCAGATCTCTGTCCATGATCTTGGAGAAGTCAGGAATAAGGTAGTGCTTTAAGCCCTCAGTCGCGCCAGGAAGTGTCATGATGTAGATAAACATCGCGGCAAACAGCACGAATAATGCGGGCATCAACCGCGTCGACCAACGTTCAATCCCTTGTTTCACACCTGCTTGCACGATAAAGATCGTCAACACATAAAAGAGGATAGCGCCAAACAAGTTACGTGAAGCCGAGAAGCCTTTTAACCATGCTGCCGCGTCGGTAAAGTGTAAGATCTCTGCAACCGCCGCAAGGAGAAAAGACACTAACCAGCCCCCAACAATGCTATAGAACGCCAGCACCATACAAGGAACGGCCAGTCCCACTAAACCCACACCGCTTCCTAAGCGCTTCATCAAAGGATTATCACTGAGTGCACGCATGCTATCCAGTGGGTTCGCACGCCCATGACGGCCAATCGCCATTTCCACCACCAACATGGGAAATGCCACCAGCAAAATCATTAACAAGTAGACGAGTAAAAACGCGCCACCGCCATTACTGGCCGCTTGAGTGGGAAATCCCCAAATATTACCCAGTCCCACTGCAGCCCCTGCTGCAGCCAGAACAAAGCCAATCCTAGTACCGAATAATTCGCGACTTGATGCCATTACTGCTTACCTTGCGTATCATTAGACTAGTACATTAAGTAATTCGTCACGATTAAGCAAGATAAGATAGTCTAACTGCTCAATTAATCATCACCCGTTCAGTATTCTGATCTCATCCAACTCGCCCGACGTTTGCTCTGGCACCTGGTGAGCGAGCGATGTTAAGTGAGCGAATCGCGCCGGGTGACAGGAAGATTAAGACTCATGCTGCCAAACAAGTCGCCATTGTTTACCGCTTGCGGCCTGACTAACATACCTATCGGCAATGGCCACCACTGTCTCGCCATCGCAAATAATCGGTTGGCGTCGACGTAACCAGCTGGGGATCTCGGCTTCTTGGTAGAGTTTTTTTAGCTTTCGGCGCCCTTGTCGGCCGGCAGGATGAATCGATAAGCCACGAGGGTTAAAGTGTACACGCAGTGCCCGCGACGTGAGATTTCCCAGCGCGAGCCCTTTCTCTGTCGACGAATAAGGCAGTAAGTACAAGGTACCCAGTCCATCTGGCAGTGCTAACGGTGTTTCTGGCGTCAATGTGCCCTGCCATTGGGATAAATCGGCATAAGGCAGCACGATATAAAGCTGTTGCTGGAAGCGGCGAATACTCACCGTGCCCACGCTCAAGCTCGGGTTGGCATCCGGTTTAGCGTTGATGACATCAAAGAGCAATGTCTGTAACTGTGCTTGCGTCAAGGTAATACTGTGACGCTTTAGCCAATGGCGCAGCATGGCCTGCGTGAGTGCTAAGTCGTTCTGTGGTAACGCGGTAATAGCCAGGCTGCCCGCTTCTGTCTCCGCTTGTGTCACCATAGGCTCTATCAATCGCGCCAATAAGGACGCTTGTTCACCACACAAGCGCTGGGTGCGCTCAACGGCTTTACGAAAGCCAGGCCAACGAGCATCCGCTTGCGGTAACCAGTGCTGACGCAAAAAATTGCGATCAAAGCGCGTGTCTTGGTTGCTCGGATCGTCCACCCAATCGAGTTGGTGTTGGCGCGCATATGCCTCAAGGCTCGCTCTTGATAGCGTCAAAAAAGGACGTACCAGATAGCCCTGACCCAGAGCACGCACCGCTGGCATCCCAGCTAACCCTTCCAAGCCACTGCCGCGTTTGAGGGCGAGGAAAAAGGTTTCAACCTGATCATCACTGTGCTGGGCGGTTAACACCAGTCCATTGGGCTTAAGCAGGTGCGCGATCGCCTGATACCTTGCTTGTCTCGCCGCATGTTCCACACTGAGCGACGTATCCAAGCTCACCCGTTCTACCCTGCAGCGAAATCCGGCGTTGTCCGCCCACATTTGGCACAGCTCAGCCCATTTATCCGCATCGGGATGCAAACCGTGATGAACATGAACCACAAGATAATCATGTTGGGGGTGCTGGTCGCGATACTGCGTCAATAATGCTAGCAACACGCGAGAGTCTAATCCGCCACTGAGCGCCAGTACCACCTGTCGCGGTGTCGATGTCAGCGGGGCTAATGTGTCACTCAGTTGATGGTAAAGCATAGCCATTCATCATTATATAATGTGTCATTGTTGCCGCCCTTTACGTAAAAGAAAAGGGCCCGCAGGCCCTTTATCGCAGTGCATTCCATCACGATTAGCAGTAACCGTAATTGAGCAAGCGCTGATAGCGGCGATCCCGCAAGCTTTCGGTATCAAGACTGTCTAAATCGCTTAGCTGGGTAAGCAGTGTTTGCTTAATGCTATCCGCCATCGCGTTAATGTCGCGGTGTGCACCCCCCAGTGGCTCAGTGATCACACTATCAATCAAGCCAAGCTCTTTGAGGCGAGGGGCGGTTATCCCCATCGCATCAGCCGCTTGCGGCGCTTTTGCAGCATCACGCCACAAAATAGATGCACAACCCTCGGGGGAGATCACCGAGTAGGTGGAGTACTGCAGCATATTGACATAATCCCCCACACCAATCGCCAACGCACCACCAGAACCACCTTCACCGACCACATTACAAATCACAGGGACAGTCAGGCCGGCCATTTCTTTAAGGTTACGTGCAATCGCCTCTGATTGGCCTCGCTCCTCGGCTCCGACACCTGGGTAAGCGCCTGCGGTATCGATAAAGGTAATCACCGGCATATTAAAACGCTCGGCCATTTTCATCAGGCGCAGTGCTTTGCGGTAGCCCTCGGGCTTGGGCATACCAAAGTTACGCTTGACCTTTTCATTGGTGTCTCGCCCTTTTTGGTGACCAATCACCATCACAGGACGCCCTTCTAATCGCGCCATTCCTCCCACCAATGCTTTGTCGTCAGCATAGGCGCGGTCGCCAGCCAATTCATCAAACTCATGGAAAATGCGATCCAGATAGTCGTAGGTATATGGGCGCTGCGGGTGACGCGCAAGTTGTGCCACCTGCCACGCGCCTAAATCACCAAAGATTTTTCGCGTCAGCTCTAGGCTTTTTGTTTCCAGTTGTTCAATCTCTTTATCCAAGTTAACCGCGTCTTCTCCACCCCGCTTGGAAACAGCGCGAAGGGCCTCAATTTTGGCTTCTAATTCTGCGATAGGTTGTTCAAACTCTAAAAAATTAAGAATCATACCAAGAGAATCCTATTGGTCACCGCCAGTGTACGCGACACGTCACCAGCCTGGCTTAGTTAAACTCTAATTCGACCTGCTCTTGACCGWGCAAGCCTTTCAAGGTGTCGATTAATTCATCGGTTGGTGTTACGCGCCACTCTGCGCCTAAGCGTAACCGCGCGCGCGCATCGTCGCGCTGATAGTAAAGATTCACAGGTACTGTACCGGAGCGGTAGGGTGCCAGTGCATCATGAAATCGTTCAAAAAAGGACGCATCGWCCTGATCCGAGGTCATCGAAATCCCTAAACAACGCGCATACTTTTCCCGCGCCTGACTAATGTCCATCACTTCACGGGCGGTCATTTTAAGCCCCCCGTTGAAGTCATCAAAGCTGACCTGTCCTGAGACCACTAAAATCCGATCTTTCTCCACCAAGTCAAGATATTTGTCGAGCACATCAGAAAAAAGCATCACTTCCATGCGCCCCGAGCGATCATCAAGGGTTAAGATCCCTAATCGTGACCCCCGTTTGGTGGTCATTACCCGTGCAGCGATCACTAACCCTGCTACCGTCGAGACCACATCACGCTTGGTTGCATGGGCATCTTCTAACCGCCACGTGATGTAGTTTTTTAACTCTTTGCGATAGCTGTTGACCGGATGGCCGGTCAAATACAAGCCCAGTGTTTCTCGCTCCCCTTCTAGCCATACTTTATCTGGCCATGGGTCAGCGTGTGCATAGGCATGCTCTACTTCTTCGGGGGCATCAGTCAACACCCCAAACATATCGGTTTGCCCGTAGGCTTCCGCTTGGTGATGTTGGCTCGCAGCACGAATAGCTTCATCGACCGAGGCCATCATCGCCGCACGATGAGGGCCGAGTTTGTCCATGGCACCGGCACGGATGAGGCGTTCAATCACTCGTTTATTAACTTTTTTGGTATCAATGCGAGCACAAAAATCAAACAAGTCTCGGAAATAACCGTCTTGCTCACGCGCAGCAACAATGGTATCGATAGGGCCTTCGCCGACCCCTTTTATCGCCCCAATACCGTAAACAATTTCCCCTTGCTCGTTGACGGTGAAATGGTGCAATCCAGCATTCACATCCGGCGGTAAAACCGTCAGTTTCATGCGCCGACACTCTTCCACCAGCCCCACGACTTTATCCGTGTTATCCATGTCTGCGGTCATTACCGCCGCCATGAATTCCGCGGGGTAATGCGCTTTTAACCACAGTGTTTGATATGAGACCAGTGCGTAAGCGGCGGAGTGCGATTTGTTGAAACCATAGCCAGCGAACTTCTCTACCAAATCAAAGATCCGCATCGCTAGCTCGCCATCAATGCCGTTGGCGATTGCCCCTTTTTCAAAAATGTCTCGCTGCTTGGCCATTTCTTCTGGCTTTTTCTTACCCATGGCACGACGCAACAAGTCCGCGCCGCCTAGCGTATAGCCTGCGAGTGTCTGAGCGATCTGCATCACCTGCTCTTGATAGAGAATGATGCCATAGGTGGGCTCAAGCGTTTCTTTCAACGAGTCGTGTTGCCATTTTTCATCCGGGTAAGACACGACTTCACGGCCATGCTTACGGTCGATAAAGTTATCCACCATCCCTGATTGCAACGGGCCAGGACGGAACAAGGCCACCAAAGCGATCATATCTTCAAAGCAATCAGGCTGAAGCCGTTTAATCAGCTCCTTCATGCCCCGCGATTCCAGCTGGAAGACGGCAGTCGTCTCGGCTTTGCGCAGCATTTCAAATGAAGGTTGATCAGCCATCGGGATCGCGGCGATATCAATGGGATCTTTCCCTTGACGCTGTAAGCGCGGATTTATCATCCCCAGCGCCCAGTCGATGATGGTCAGCGTCCGCAGACCCAAGAAGTCAAACTTCACGAGACCGGCGGTTTCAACGTCGTTTTTATCAAACTGCGTGACCGGATGATGCCCTTCACTGTCGCAATAAAGGGGGGCGAAATCGGTGATCGTGGTGGGTGATATGACCACCCCGCCCGCGTGCTTACCCGCATTTCGGGTCACCCCTTCAAGCATCCGCGCCATGTCAATCAGCGCTTTGACTTCCTCATCGCTGTTGTACACCTCAACCAACTGGGGCTCGGCGTCAAAGGCTTTCTCGAGGGTCATTCCAGGATCGGGTGGCACCAGCTTTGAAATCCGGTCCACAAAGCCATATGGGTGCCCTAACACGCGTCCCACATCACGGATCACGGCTTTCGCCGCCATGGTACCGAAGGTAATGATCTGCGATACCGCATCACGCCCGTACATTTCAGCGACGTGATCGATCACTAGATCACGCTTATCCATGCAAAAGTCGACATCGAAGTCGGGCATGGAAACCCGTTCGGGGTTCAAAAAGCGCTCGAAGAGGAGATCAAACTGGAGTGGATCGAGGTCGGTAATTTTTAGCGCATAAGCCACCAAAGAGCCGGCCCCTGAGCCTCGCCCTGGGCCCACAGGGATGTCATTGTCTTTTGACCATTGGATAAACTCCATCACGATCAAAAAGTAGCCGGGAAACCCCATTTGGTTGATGACCCCAAGCTCGCGCTCTAGTCGTGCATCATAGTCGGGGCGTCGGCGCGCTCTTTCCGCTTCATCAGGAAAGAGAAAGGCAAGACGCGCTTCCAAGCCTTCTTGTGAGCGCTTGACCAAGTATTGATCAATTTCCATTCCCTCTGTGGGGAAGTTCGGCAAAAAGTACTCATCCAATCGCACCGGCACGTTACAACGCTTGGCTATCTCTACGCTATTGGTCAATGCCTCGGGAATATCCGCGAAGAGCTCACACATCTCTTGCTCGGTACGCAAATACTGTTCGGCGCTGTATTTCTTGGGACGACGAGGATCATCGAGCGTGAAACCATCATGAATCGCAACCCGGATCTCATGCGCATCAAACTCCTCAGATGAAATGAAGCAGACTTCATTGGTCGCCACCACAGGCAAGTCATGCTCGGCGGCAAAATCAACCGCAAAGTGAAGATAGACTTCTTCATCCTGGCGCCCAGTGCGCACCAGCTCCATGTAATACGCATCCGGGAAATAGGTCTGGTAAAAGTGAGCACACTCTTTTGCCAGCGCTTGATTGCCTTTAAGCAAGGCTTTTCCCAAGTCACCACGGCAGCCGCCGGATAACACAATCAACCCTTCCGAATGCTCAATCAGCCATTGCTGATCGATCACTGGGCGATGCTGAATATGTCCACGTAAGTAGGCCTTGGAGATCAGCAAGGTCAGGTTCTTATAGCCCGTTTTGTCGGTCGCTAATAAGGTCAGCTGACAAAGCTCCTCGCCAAACGCCTCCGATTGCACCAAAAAATCAGCGCCAATTATCGGCTTCACACCGACATTGTTGGCAGTGTTATAGAACTTAACCAACCCACACAGGTTGCTAAAGTCAGTCAGCGCCATGGCAGGCATGCCCATTTCCGCCACTTTTTTTACCAGTGGTGGCACCTTGGACAAACCATCAACCATGGAAAAGTCACTGTGAATACGTAAATGGACAAAACGTGGCTCAGACATACGGCTCGTTACTTAACGGTAATAAGGGCTGGGATCACACGACTAGTCAATGCCCAGTGCGCGCTTAACGGGTTTAAAACTTTTACGGTGCATAGGTAATGCGCCATGCTCGGCTAACGCTGCCATGTGGACCTTGGTGGGATAGCCCTTGTGTTGCGCAAACCCATAATTCGGATAAGCGGCGTCCAACATAGCMATTTCATGGTCACGATCGACTTTTGCCAAGATCGAGGCGGCGCTAATTTCTGCGACCCGCAAGTCACCTTTCACCACAGCCTCAGCAGGCATCGACAAGGGTGGCACCCGGTTGCCGTCAATTAATGCGTAATCCGGCGTCACCGACAAGCCRTCAACCGCGCGCTGCATCGCCAGCATGGTGGCATGTAAAATATTCAGCGAATCGATTTCATCAGGCTCTGCGCGCCCGACTGACCAAGCCAAGGCTTTTTGTTTGATTTCATCATACAAGGCAAGACGCTTTTTCTCGCTCAGTTTTTTCGAATCTGTCAAACCCACAATAGGCTGCGCGGGATCGAGAATCACCGCGGCAGTGACCACAGCACCGACCAAGGGCCCACGTCCGACTTCGTCGACCCCCGCGATAAGCTGTGCGTCAGGGTATTGAAAAGCGTGTTCAGTCATGGTCATCTAATAAAGTTAATACGGCATTGGCTGCAGACGTATCCGCATCTTTTCGGATAGTGTGATGCAACTCAGTAAAGGTGGTCAACAATGCTTGGTTATCACTWTCAAGCTGAGCGCTAACCGCATCTGCTAACGCCTCTGGTTGACACTCTTCTTGCAGCAATTCAGGCACTAAAGGTGCGTCAGCGAGAATATTGGGTAAGGATACATACTTTGTTTTCAACAAGCGTTTGGCAAGCCATGCCGTGACAGGCTTGACTTTGTATCCTACCACCATCGGACGCTTCAGTAACATACACTCCAACGCGACTGTGCCCGAGGCAAGTAATACCGAGTCAGCCGCGCTAATCACTTGGCGCGCCGTATCGTCAACCAGCGTAAATGACAGTTCAGGCGCAATCGTCTGCCAGATCTGTTCAAATTGCTGGCGTCGAGTCTCGTTAACAAGCGCCACCACAAAGCCCAGATCAGGGTGTCGTGCTGCCAGTTGCTGACACGCTTTTATAAACGGCGGGGCTAACATCGACATTTCACTGCCACGGCTACCGGGTAGCACAGCTAGCCAGCGCTTGCTGCTATCCAGCCCAAGCACGCGCTGCGCGGCGAGTTTATCCACCTGCATCGGAATGCTATCGGCCATAGTGTGGCCGACAAAGGCACAAGGCACGTCGAACTTATCGTAAAACGCTTTCTCGAAAGGTAAAAAAGCCAGAACCAGATCCGTTGCCGCGGCAATCTTAAAAATCCGCTTTTGCCGCCATGCCCACACTGATGGGCTAACATAATGGACGGTTTTTATCC
The DNA here is from genome assembly GCF_001995685.1 of Salinivibrio sp. IB282. NCBI lineage: Bacteria > Pseudomonadati > Pseudomonadota > Gammaproteobacteria > Vibrionales > Vibrionaceae > Salinivibrio > Salinivibrio sp. IB282. The sequence continues at coordinate 16,011 of NZ_MUET01000012.1, forward strand.
CCGCTTGTTTTAACGACGCCTCGAGGCGCAGATTAAAATCCGGGGCATCGATACCGATGAAGACATCTGGCGGATTGACGGTAAAGTGCTTAACCAACGCCGTTTTTACTTTCAGCAAACGTGGTAGCCGTCCCAGCACTTCTACCAGCCCCATGACCGACAGCTCTTCCATATCGAATAAGCTATGGCAGCCTTGAGCCATCATTCTTGGCCCCCCAATGCCGACAAACTCAACATGAGGATGTTGAGCCCGCATCGCTTTGATTAGGCCTTCACCTAAAACATCGCCGGAGATTTCCCCGGCGACAATTCCAACACGTAATGGGCGTTCACTGGGTAACATCAACGAATAACGCCTCGCGTCGAACGCTCAAAAAAGTCAATAAACAGCGCTAGTGCCGGCTCACTATCCGCTTGCTCGGCCAGCTCTTTTTTCACTTCTTCCAGTGTTTTGCCTGAGCGATACATGTTTTTGTACACCGAGCGAATCGCCCGGATGGAGGACTTTTCAAAGCCACGGCGTTTGAGCCCTTCAACATTAATGCCAAATGGCGCGCAATGATTGCCCTGTGCCATCACATAAGGCGGAACATCTTGTACGACTATCGATCCGCCACCGAGCATCGCGTGACTACCAATGACGCAGAACTGGTGAATGGCGGACATGCCACCGACAATCGCATAATCATCGACATGAACGTGGCCCGCTAAGGTGGCGTTGTTGGCAAAAATACAATGATTACCGACCACACAATCATGGGCGACGTGGGCATTAATCATAAACAGGTTGTCACTACCAACTTTGGTTTCGCCTTTATCTTGGACCGTACCACGATGCATGGTCACGCTTTCACGAATGGTGTTGCGATCACCAATTTCTAGCGTGGTTGGCTCCCCAGCATATTTGAGATCTTGGCACGCCTCACCAATGGACGCGAATTGATAAATGCGGTTATCTGCGCCGATACGGGTCGGGCCTTTGATCACGACATGTGTCATCACCTCGGTGCCCGCGCCGATTTCAACCCCTTCGCCAATATAAGAAAAAGCGCCAATGTTGACATTTTCGCCCAATACGACGCCGTCTTCGACAACCGCAGTGGGGTGAATGTAAGCCGTTTCGTGGATCACAATTAGATCTCTCTTCTTGCGCACTTCAGTTCCGCCGAGCAGACAACCTCGCCATCTACTTTCGCGACCCCATTAAAGGCCGCAATACCTCGACGCTCTCTAATAAACTCCACCTCAAGCACCAATTGGTCGCCCGGTGAAACCGGACGGCGGAATTTCGCATTATCAATGCTTGCAAAGTAGTATAGCTCGTTGTCTTTCGGCTTACCGAAGGTCTTAAATGCCAATAAGCCTGTTGCTTGCGCCATGGCCTCTAGAATGAGTACGCCTGGTAAAACAGGCAACTGCGGGAAATGACCCGTAAATTGCGGCTCATTAACAGTGATGTTTTTAATCGCGTGAAGGTATTGCCCTTCTTCAAAATCGATAACGCGATCAATCAACAAAAAAGGATAGCGATGTGGTAACAGCTCTTTGATTTCGTTGATATGTAGAACTTTGTTTTCGCGAGTCAAGGTAGTATTCCCGTTCAAATCCAATATTGACTTCATTAACGCAAAACGGCCCGCGTTACTAAGGCGGGCCTGTCATCTCGGCGTTAATCTTGTTTATCGAGCTGATTTTCCAGCTCTTTGAGCCGCTTGTGCATCTCATCAATCTTGAGTACACGTGCGGCAGTCTTCCGCCACTCGCGGTTGGGCTGCAACGGAATGCCGGACGAATACATGCCCGGCTCAGTGATTGGCCGCATCACCATCGCCATTCCCGTGATGGTCACGTTATCTGTGATTTCCATATGGCCATTAAACACGCTGGCGCCGCCGATGATGCAGTGTTTGCCTACTTTGAGACTGCCTGCCATCACAGTGGCACCCGCGATTGCTGTGTTCTCACCGATCGTCACATTATGCGCAATCTGGCACTGGTTGTCGATAATCACTCCATCAGCAATTTCGGTATCATCCAATGCCCCACGGTCAATGGTGGTACACGCACCAATTTCGACGCGATCCCCGATCACAACGCGGCCAAGCTGAGGGATTTTCACCCACTTGCCTTTATCATTGGCATAGCCAAACCCGTCCGCACCGATCACGGTACCCGCTTGAATCAAGCAGTCCTGCCCTATCACTACCTCATGATAAAGCGTGACATTCGCCCAAAGTTTGGTACGCGCGCCCACTTTTGCCCCTTTACCGATAAAGCAACCCGCACCGATTTGTGCTCCATCGCCAATAAGCGCGCCAGATTCAATCACCGCATTCGGGCCAATTGCCACGCCCTCTCCCAACACCGCATCGTCAGCCACCACCGCGGATGCGGCAATATCGGTGGCACAAGCGGGCGTCGAGTCGAGAAYCTGTGCCACTTTGGCGTAAGCCAAATAGGGGTCTGACACGACCAAGGCGTTGCCTTGGCAATACGACAGATCGCCCTCTTTTAGCATCACAGCACTGGCGCGGCACAGTGACAAGTTTTTACGGTATTTAGGGCTGGATAAGAAGGTAATTTGCCCTTCTCCCGCTGAATTCATCCCTGCAAGCGAGTTTATCGTTACAGCGCCATCTCCGTGGAGCTGTGCATCCAGTTTATCCGCTAATTCAGCGAGAGTAATCGAAACCATGGGCTCCTCGACGGTTATTTAACTGCGTTGATCACTTTTTCAGATAAGTCATCACTTGGGTTGGCGTATAAAACGGCATTAGCATCAATCACCATGTCATAGCCTTCTTGCTCGGCTACTTGGTCAACCGCTGTCTTGAGCTTTTTGACTAGTTTAGACTCTTCTTGACCACCACGCTTGCGTTGATCTTCTTGAAGCGCTTTCACTTTCAGCTTGTAATCCGACTCCATCGATTGGAGTTTGCGCTGCAGCTTCACGCGCTCGTCTTCACTCATCAGCTCACCATTACGCTTGAGCTTCTCTACGCCTTCAGAGAGCTTCTCTTTCAAGCGTTCAATTTCGGCCACTCGGTCTTTAAATTCACCGCGTAGCTTCTCATTGAGGTTGTTTTTCTTCGCCAGTTGCGACATCACGGCCCCGGTTGATACGTAGCCCACCTTCTGTGCAGCATCAGCCGCTGATGCGTACATGGACGTTGTCAATACCGCGACACTCAGTCCCGCTGCTTTCAAAAATGATTTCACAATAGTCTCCTTTCTGATCATCAGAATGTGCGCCCGATCGTGAAGGTAAAGAACTCTTCATCGTCGCCAGGCTGGCTTGTAATAGGTTTTGCGATAGAAAATACCAAAGGTGCCATTGGGGACATCCACTGCAATGCCATGCCGTAAGAGGCACTGATATTGGAGGGATCGGAATAGTCTTTTGTACCGGCGGGATAGCCCATGTCGACCAATTCTTGGCGATCAAATTCAGTGTCCCACACTGAGGCGGCATCGATAAACACACTGGTACGGATTTGCTCACGCGCCTCCTCGGAGGCAAACGGTGTTGGCACAATCAACTCGGCACTCGCGCGTGCCATAGCATTACCACCTACGGCATCACTCGAACCATAGCTACCTTCTGAGTACTCAACGTCTCCGTCTGATTGCTCAGATCCTCCTTCCGACTTATCTTTATAGACCGCTTTGGGGCCTACCGTATTGGAACGGAAGCCACGCAGTGACGAGAAGCCCCCTGCGTAATAGTTTTCATAAAACGGCAGCATATGATCTTGGCCATTGGTTTGACCATAACCGTTACCATAGCCAAGTCGACCACGCATCAACAGCGTAAACTCGTGCTCTTGTGTCAGCGGCACGTACTGGCGGATGTCATACTGCATTTTAAAGTACTGCACATCCGAGCCAGGTACCGTCATCCGATACGATGCGCGTTGGTAGTTACCCGCGGTTGGGAAGTAGCCGCGGTTGAGATTATTGCGCGTCCAGGATACCGACATATCAAAGTCGTCAACTTCCAGGCCTTCATTGTTATTAAGGTTATCTTGGTGAAGGTCTAAGAACTTATCAATTTGATAATAACTGCCGAGGTTCTCAATCTTGTTGTGAGTGTATCCTAGCGAGAAATCAATCGAGTTCAGCTCGTCAGTCCAAAAGCCCCATGTGAGGTTGGTACCGTAACTTTGGTTGGTGTACTCAACGATATTGGCGTCACGGGCTTCAAACTCGTTATAGAACACCTTGCCGCCTAGGCTCACACCATCAAGGGTAAAGTAAGGGTCACGGTACTCAAGCGTGAGGTTTTTGCGATAGTCGTTGACCATGGCGTTGATACCAAAGCGGTTTCCCGTACCGGCAAAGTTATCTTGCTGTAAGCCGAGCTGTAAGCTCGCACCAGACTCGGTGCCATAACCGATACCAAAGTTGATGCTGCCGGAGTTAGCTTCTTTAACCTTATAGTTAACGTCGACTTGATCATCCGTGCCTGGCACCCGCTGGGTATCCACTTCCACGTTCTGGAAAAAGCCGGTACGACTGAGGCGCTCTTTACCACGAGTAACCGCTTTTGAGTTAAGCCAAGTGCCTTCAAGCTGTCGCATTTCACGGCGCAACACTTCATCTTTGGTGGTGGTGTTGCCTGAAAAACGCACATTGCGCACATAAATTCGCTTACCGGGCTCAACGTTGACCGTTAACGACACCTGCTGATTATCATCGTCAAAGCTGGGTAGGGTGTTCACTTTCGGATAAGCAAAGCCTGTCTCGCCCAGGTGCCGTTTAATCGCCTCTTCAAGTGCGGTCACTTTATCGCCGTTGTAGGTATCGCCACGGGTAAAGGTGACCAGTGAGCGGTAAGTGTCTTCATTCTGTGGGTCGCCACGAAAGTCTAAATCAGCGACCTGATAAGGCTTGCCTTCATTGACATTTAAGGTGATGTACACCCCTTTTTTGTCCGGTGAAATCGCTACTTGTGTCGACTCAACACGGAACTTCAAATAACCACGGTTTAGATAAAAACTGCGTAGTTTCTCAAGATCGCCTGCAAGAACCTGTTTTTGATACTTTTCATTGGCGAGAAAATTCCACCACGGCACATCGGCACGCAAATCAAAATTATCGCGTAATTGCTCATCACTGAACACATCATTACCGACAAAGTTAATTTGCTCAATTTTGGCAGACACACCTTCGGTGAAGACAAATTTCAAATCAGCGCGGTTGCGCGGCAAGGGCGTCACGACGGCTTTCACCGACGCACTGTATTTACCCACACTGTAATAAAAGTCCTCGAGGCCTTTTTCGATTTTGCTCAGTTGGGTGCGATCGAGCGCTTCGCCAACCCGAAGACCTGACGACGTCAGGTTCTCTTTTAGCTGCTCTTCCTTGATTGCCTTGTTACCCGAAAAAGAGATACTGGCAATGGTCGGACGCTCCACCACTTTGACCAGCAGGGCGTCGTCATCGCGATACACGCGTACATCCTCAAAGTTACCTGAGGCAAAGAGCGCGTTGATGACGTCTGCGACATCTTCATCGTCAACCTTGTCGCCGACCCGCACAGGCATCGACAATAAAGCGGCCCCTAAACTGACGCGTTGTAGCCCCTCAAAGCGGATATCGCTGACTTGGAATGCGTCAGCATGCGCCATACTGCTGCTTACTAAAAGAGACGCTATTAATAGTTTTTTCATCGCCATCTGCTATCTGACTTATCCTTGAATACTAACCGTTTAAAGTCGGGCGAAGTCGTTAAACAATGCCACTGCCATTACCATCATCAACACGGCAGCGCCGATTCGATACCCAAAATCCTGCACACGCTCCGATACCGGTCGCCGTGTGACAGCCTCAATCCCAAAGAACAGCAAATGGCCGCCATCCAATACGGGCAGAGGGAGTAAATTGATAATGCCCAGGTTCACGCTAATCAGTGCCATAAACCCTAAAAATGAGATCAACCCGATCTCCGCGGTCATCCCCGCGCCTTTTGCTATCGATATAGGGCCGCTCAAGTTATTCACCCCTACATCGCCCGTAATCAGCTTTTTGATCATATTGACCGTCATGCTGATCACTTGGCCTGTTTTATCTACCGCTTCAGGTATCGCGGCTAGTGGTCCATATTGCTGAGTAAACCGATATGAATCCGGCCACGGTTCCATTTGCGGCGCAATACCGGCATAACCTATCACTTTACCATCGCCTTCGCGCGCATCCGGCGTTAGCACCACAGACTGTTGCTGTCCTTCTCGCATGACCATCAGTGACAACGCTTGATTCGGGCTGGCTTTAATCACCTCAACCAAACGCTGCCATGACGACAGCTCGGTGTCACCCACGGCAATAATTGTATCGCCTTGCTTGAGACCCGCCTGCTCTGCCGCGCTTCCCTCTACCACTTGCGCGATCGATAACGTTATCGCAGGGCGATAAGGCGTGATCCCTAATGTCGTCAGTGGCGATTGCTTTTCTGGATTAAACTGCCATCGGTCTAAGTCCAGTTGATAATCTCTGTCATAACTGGATGCAGGCGTCGGCTTCGCAGTGAGGGTCATGCTCTCATCACCGATATGGCCGATCAACGCAAAATTCACAGCTTGCCAATCAGCGGTTTCGACGCCTGAAACTTGGGTTAGTTCCATCCCTGACTCAATTCCCGCGTCCGCCGCGATCGAGTTGGGTGCAATTTCACCAATCACTGGCTTTACCGCGGGCACACCTATCATCATCACCAGCCAGTATGCAAAAACGGCAAAGACGAAATTAGCGATGGGGCCAGCAGCAACAATCGCACTGCGCTGCCATAAAGGTTGGTTGTTGAAAGCAAGGGGTTTATCCGCCTCAGGCACTGCCTCAATACGCTCGTCCAACATTTTGACATAGCCGCCAAGAGGGATAGCAGCAATCACGTACTCAGTGCCGTCCTTGCCATATTTGCGCCATAGTGCACGGCCAAAACCAATGGAAAAGCGCTCTACCTTCACGCCGCAACGACGAGCGACCCAGAAATGACCAAACTCATGAATCGCAACCAGTATTCCCAGTGCGACGATAAACGCCGCTGCATTCCATAGAAACCCACTCATCGTGCCACCTTAGCAATCTGCTCATTTGCAGTCATGCGCGCTATTCTATCCAGCTCAAATAAGCAATCCAAGCTTGTCGGTGTCGGGAGCGGCAACTGAGTCATAACCTGCTCATTAATACGGGCAATATCCATAAAACCCACTTTGCCTGCCAAGAAGGCCGCCACGGCTTGTTCATTGGCCGCATTCAAACTTGTCGTTGCCGCCTGTCCTTGCTCACACGCTGCCATGGCAAGCGATAAGCATGGGTAACGCCGGGGATCGGGGGCCATAAAGGTAAACTCACCAATTTGGGTAAAATCGAGGGGCGCGACAGGCGCTTGCACGCGTTCGGGGTGTCCCATCGCATGCGCAATAGGGGTGCACATATCCGGTGTCCCTAACTGTGCTAACACCGAGCCGTCACACATCTGTACCATGGAGTGGATCACTGACTGAGGATGGATCACCACCTCCAACTGAGCAGGCTTAGCGTTGAATAACCAACGCGCTTCAATGTATTCCAAGCCTTTATTCATCATGGTGGCGGAATCAACCGAGATTTTCGGTCCCATCGACCAGTTAGGATGCGCGACCGCTTCTTCGATACTGACAGCTGCCAAGCTGTCCGGATCGCGATAACGGAACGGGCCGCCCGATCCCGTTAATAAGATTTTGTTGACCCCAGCGGCGTTAAGATCGCAGCGTCCAGGTGCTTTTTGTACCGCGTCAGGCAAGCATTGAAAAATGGCATTGTGTTCGCTATCTATCGGCAGCAGTTCTGCACCATACTGATGTACCGCATCAATAAAGAACTGCCCTGACATCACCAAGGCCTCTTTATTGGCCAGTAGCACACGCTTTCCCGCCTTAACCGCAGCCATGGTCGAAGGTAACCCTGCTGCGCCGACAACAGCAGCCATCACCATATCAACGTCCGGTAGTGAGGCGAGGTGGCACAGGCTCTCTGCGCCGCCAAGGACTTCGGTACGCAGGCCTTTCTCCGCAAGCGCTTTGCGCAATTGATGTGCCGCACCGTCATCCGCCATTGCGGCGTATGCGGGCTGCCAACGGACACACAAGGCGACCATTTTCTCAACATTGGTATGCGCCGCCAGTGCGGTGACGTCATACTGCTCAGGGTTCGCTTCCACCACTTTCAATGTGCTGGTACCAATCGAACCTGTCGCGCCTAAAACGGTGATTTTTTGCATGTAAACGACTCGTTTCACTTAATTCGCAAACGCGAAATACAACACGGTAAACACGGGGAATGCGGCTGTTAGACTATCAATACGGTCGAGAATACCGCCATGACCAGGAAGAAGGTTACCACTGTCTTTGACCCCTGCCACACGCTTAAACATGCTTTCGGCAAGATCCCCCAACACCGAGGCTAAAGCAGTTACCACCGCAATCGCTAACAATACCCCAAGGTTGGCAAAGTGAAGCTCTAACGCGTAGGCACCCAGCCAGGTCACCCCTACCGCCGCGGCCAGCCCGCCCAGTAACCCTTCAAGGGTCTTATTCGGGCTCACCGCCGGTGCCATTTTGTGTTTGCCAAACTTCTTTCCAGCAAAGTAAGCACCGCTGTCCGCACACCAAACCAGCACAAATACCAGCAGTACTAATTTGGCACCGTAGTAAGTGGAAAATTGATAATCCGCGGCGCGCAGTAACAACACACTCCACATAAAGGGCAACATAGTGAGCAAGCCAAACACCAAACGAAGGAGTTTACTGTGGGTCCAATAGCTGCCGGAGCGCGGGAATGCGAGCACAAGAACAGTAGCAAATAGCCACCAAGCCGCCCCTGTGGCGGCGACCGCAAAAGGCGGTAAACGGACGTGCCCCAATGCCATGGCGTCAAAAGGGAGAGYAAACAGAGACAATGCCAACGCCGCAGCGGGAATGATAAAAGTCAGCAGGCGTGACGACGCCGAAACAAATTGCGTCCACTCCCAAAGTCCAATAAGCGTGACGACCGCTATCGCTGCCACAAAGGCAGGAAACGGTAAGTAGAAAACGCCCGCGACCACTAACGGGACTAAAAAGGCCGCGGTTAAAACTCGTTGTTTGAGCAAACTGATTCCTCGTGGTTACTTATCCGTGGTTATCATGGCTTTAATTTGCTCGCCCGTGCAGCCAAACCGTCGTTCTCGGTTGACGTACCAAGCCACAGCATCATACAAACTCTGTTCGTTGAAGTCCGGCCAATACTGCTCAGTAAAACACAGCTCGGCATAAGCGGCTTGCCATAAAATAAAGTTACTGATGCGACACTCCCCGCTGGTGCGGATCATCAAATCCACGTCCGGTAAGTCAGCCAACATCAAATGGCGAGCAATATCTTGCTCACCGATATCGTTCGGTTGCAACTGCCCTGCGGCGACTTCTTCGGCCACTCGGCGTGTTGCCTGGGTAATATCCCACTGCCCACCATAGTTAGCAGCAATATTGAGCACCAAGCGATCATTGTTTGCCGTCAGCGCTTCGGCTTCAGCGATTTTGGTTTGCAGAGACGGGCTAAAGCGAGAGGTATCACCGATAATGCGTAATTGTACACCGTGACTGTCTAGCCGCTTGACTTCACGAGAAAGCACATTGATAAATAGCTCCATCAATACGCTTACTTCATCTTCAGGACGACGCCAGTTCTCACTGCTAAATGCAAATAACGTCAGGGCTTTTACCCCGAGTTCAGACGCTGCTTTCACCGTTTTACGCACCGCTTTGACACCCGCTTTATGTCCAAACACACGGGCTTTGCCTCGTGCTTTGGCCCAACGTCCATTGCCGTCCATGATCACGGCAATGTGCTGCGGTAAAGCGGCAGATTCGAGCTGCGCATCAAGAGACTGGGAACTCATGTTTCTCCTTGGCAAATAAAAAGCGCTGTACTGCACGCACAGCGCTTTAGCATCGGCGGTAAAGTCTAATGAGATTTAGACTTCCATCAACTCTTTTTCTTTTGCATCAAGAAGTGCATCAACATTCTTGACCGCTTCATCGGTCAACTTTTGAATGTTATCTTGCGCGCGATGCTCATCATCTTCAGAGATTTCTTTGTCTTTAAGCAGCGCTTTAAGCTCATTGTTAGCATCACGGCGAATGTTACGAACAGCGACACGAGCTTGCTCACCTTCAGCACGCACGACTTTCACCATGTCTTTGCGACGCTCTTCGGTCAACGGGGGCAAAGGAACACGGATCACTGTGCCGGCAGAGGCTGGGTTAAGGCCCAAGTCTGAGGTCATGATTGCTTTTTCAACTGCTTGTGTCACTTGCTTGTCGTACACGCTGATCGCCAACGTACGCGCATCTTCTGCCACAATTGAGGCCAGCTGATTCAGGGGGGTCGGTGCACCGTAGTACTCAACCGTGATCCCTTCAAGCAAGCTTGGGTGGGCACGGCCTGTGCGCAATTTACCTAGCGTGTGTTTTAGCGCGTCTACACTTTTATCCATACGCGCTTTGGCGTCGTCTTTTATGTCATTAATCACGGGAGTATCCTTGCGATTGAATTAGTTTGTAAGATTATGCCACCAATATCGGCTTAGCTGTTAGTGATCAAGGTGCCTTCTGCCTCGCCCATCACGACACGGCGTAATGCACCTGGCTTGTTCATATTAAAGACACGAAGGGGCAACTTATGATCACGTGCTAGCGTAAATGCGGCCAAATCCATCACTTTCAACTCTTTTTCTAACACATCTTGGTATGTCAGCGAGTCATAAAGCGTTGCATCTGGGTTTTTGGTTGGGTCATCGCTGTACACACCATCGACCTTGGTTGCTTTAATCACGATATCAGATTCGATTTCAATACCGCGTAAACAGGCCGCTGAATCCGTGGTGAAGAAAGGGTTACCTGTCCCGGCGGAGAATATCACGACACGACCATTGCGAAGCTGGCTAATCGCTTCTGCCCAATTATAGCTATCACATACACCATTCAAGGGAATGGCCGACATCACTCGCGCGTTCACATAGGCACGATGAAGTGCGTCACGCATTGCCAACCCGTTCATCACGGTGGCTAACATACCCATGTGATCGCCCACAACACGGTTCATTCCCGCCTCAGCAAGACCAGCACCCCGGAATAGATTACCGCCACCGATAACCAAACCCACCTGAACACCCAGCTCGACCAGTTCTTTGATTTCTTGTGCCATACGATCTAGCACAGCGGGATCAATCCCGAATCCATCATCGCCCTGCAGGGCTTCACCGCTAAGTTTAAGTAAAATTCGTTGATAAGCTGGCTTAGGATTTGTGGTCATTTCACTACCTTTCTATTAGGCACTCGTTGGGGAAGAAGGTTATGGAAGACCGCGGCGAGTACCGCGGTCTGAGTCAGAAAAATTAGCTTTGTTGCGCCGCAGCAACTTCTGCAGCAAAGTCTACTTCTTCTTTCTCGATGCCTTCGCCCACTTCAAAGCGGATGAAGTCGGTCACTTCGGCACCTTTTTCTTTCAGCATTTGGCCCACAGTTTGTGATGGGTCCATCACGAATGCTTGACCTGTCAGAGAAATTTCACCGGTGAATTTCTTCATGCGACCAGCAACCATTTTCTCTGCGATCTCAGCAGGTTTGCCTGATTCCATTGCGATATCAACCTGAATTTGCTTCTCTTTCTCTACCACGTCGGCAGGTACATCTTCAGGGTTAACATAGTCAGGCTTAGACGCGGCAATGTGCATCGCCACGTGCTTGATGGTTTCTTCGTCCGCTTTTGCCGCAACGATAACACCGATGCGACCGCCGTGACGGTAAGAGCCCACTTTCTCGCCTTCGATGAATGAAACACGGCGGATATCCATGTTTTCACCGATTTTCGCAACCAGGTCAGCACGCTGCTGTTCAAATTTTTCTTTCAGCGCGTCGATGTCAAGGCCTTCGGACAGTGCGGCTTCAGCAACTTGATCAGCAAACTCTACGAAGTTTGCGTCTTTTGCAACGAAGTCAGTTTCACAGTTGATCTCAACGATCGCTGCTTTGCCTTCGTTTTCTTTCACTAGGATCACGCCTTCAGCAGCAACACGGCCAGCTTTCTTCGCTGCTTTTGCCGCACCGCTCTTACGCATGTTCTCGATTGCTACTTCGATATCTGCGTTCGCTTCAACCAGTGCTTTTTTACATTCCATCATGCCAGCGCCAGTGCGCTCGCGAAGTTCTTTAACCAGGGCAGCGGTAACAGTTGCCATTGTTCAATCCTCGATTCGAAACTATTTGGGTAAAAAACAGGGGCCCGAAATCGGCCCCTGCTAACCATACTTAGCTTACAGCATGAAAGATGACACGCTGATGGCTAAGAACGCTCACAAGGAGCTGTCGTCTTATTCAGCGACTTCAACCAGCTCGTCTTCTGCTTGCGCAACGATGTCTTGGCTACGGCCTTCTTTGTAAGCGTCAGACGCGGCATTCAGGTAAAGCTGGATAGCGCGGATTGCGTCATCGTTACCTGGAATGACGTGGTCAACGCCGTCTGGGTTAGAGTTAGTATCTACCACTGCAAATACTGGGATACCCAGGTTGTTCGCTTCTTTGATGGCAATGTGCTCGTGATCCGCATCGATAACGAACATTGCATCAGGCAGGCCGTTCATGTTTTTGATACCACCCAGTGATTTGTCGAGCTTTTCCATCTCACGGGTGTACATCAGTGCTTCTTTCTTGGTCAGCTTCTCAAACGTACCGTCAGTAGACTGAGTTTCCAGGTCTTTCAGACGCTTGATAGATGTACGAACGGTTTTCCAGTTAGTGAGCATGCCGCCCAACCAACGGTTGCTTACATAAAACTGCTCGCAGTTTTCTGCTGCCGCTTTTACCGCTTCGCTTGCTGCGCGCTTAGTACCAACGAACAGGACTTTACCTTTACGCTCACCGATTTTTGACAGTTCAGCCAAAGCATCGTTAAACATTGGTACAGTTTTCTCAAGGTTGATGATGTGCACCTTGTTACGTGAACCAAAGATGAAAGGCTTCATTTTTGGGTTCCAGTAACGAGTTTGGTGACCGAAGTGTACGCCCGCCTTGAGCATGTCGCGCATTGAAACAGTAGCCATGATAATTTCCTCTTGGGGTTAGGCCTCCACATATCCCATCCACCGACCCGCTTGAGGGCACCCCGGTCAATGTGTCGATATGTGTGTGATTTAAAATAAAAAATGTTGAGTGAAGACCATCAAACTGAAACCCAGCTCAGCCAGATTGATCACAATGACGGTTTTCGGCGCGCTTTATACCACAAAAACACCAGTAAAATCCAGCAATATTGCGCATTCGGTCAAGCTTGGTTGCCACCGCCTCTCATCGGGATCCCGCCCCTTTTGGTTTCCAGAATGCAGATGGCTTGGTACCATAGCACCACGATCATACGGCTGCTCACCTCAGTCGCTGCGACAAGCGTAGCAGCTCTGGGCGGCTGTGCTCGATGATACCGAGCGTGAAAAGATCCGGCTCTCGTTCTCATCGTCATCATTGAGCGACCCAAATTAAAGTGAGAAAGCAAAATGACAATCCCGATTAAAACAGAAGAAGAAATTGAAAAAATGCGCGTCGCTGGCCGCTTGGCGTCCGACGTGCTCGTCATGCTTGGCGACCATGTAAAACCCGGCGTCACCACCCGTGAGCTGGATGACATTGCTCACAAATATATGACTGAAGTGCAAGGCACGACACCGGCCACCTTGGATTATCATGGTTTTCCCAAATCCATGTGCACCTCGATTAACCATGTGGTTTGCCATGGTATTCCGAACGATGACGATGTGCTGCAAGAGGGCGATATCGTCAACATCGATGTCACTGTGATCAAAGATGGCTACCATGGCGACACCTCAAAGATGTTTTTAGTCGGTGAGGTGTCTTTGGAAGACAAACGTCTATGTCGTGTCACACAAGAAAGCCTCTATCACGCGATCAAAAAGGTCAAACCCGGGGCCACCGTGGGAGAGCTTGGCTCCGCCATTCAAAAATTCATTAAAAATAGCAATACACGCTACTCGATCGTGAAAGAGTACTGTGGGCATGGCATTGGTGCGAGCTTCCATGAAGATCCTCAAGTGGTGCACTACAAAAATAATGATCGCACTGTACTCAAACCTGGCATGTGCTTCACCATCGAGCCTATGATTAATGCAGGTAAATACGGTACCGTGCTTGATGAAGACGACGGCTGGACGGTGTATACCATCGACGGTAAGAAGTCGGCCCAGTGGGAGCATACGCTACTGGTGACCGAGACTGGGGTCGAGGTATTAACGCTGAGAGAGGAAGAGAGCCTCCCGCGTTACATCAACCACTAATCCAACCCATAAAAGCCGGCTTCGCTCCGGCTTTTTTTTGCGCAAAGGATCGCCATGACAGACACAGTGATTACGCCACAACATCTCGGGGATGATCAGCTCGACCCCATTACCCTAAAAGCCCAATTCCAGCAATTGCTTGAGCAGCAAAAACAGGACTTTTTGGCTAATGTCCCTGTGGCGGAATTGGTATACCAGCGCACCGATTATATGGATGCCTTATTGGCGCGCTTGTGGCATCACTTTGGGTTTGCACAAACCTCACTTGCTCTCGTCGCGGTAGGGGGGTACGGCCGGCGTGAGCTGCACCCCCTGTCGGATATCGATTTACTCCTACTTTGCCAATCCCCACTGGATCCCCATCAGCAACAACGTTTAAGCGATCTGCTGACCCTCTTATGGGATTTAAAGCTTGAAGTCGGCCACAGTGTACGCACCGTCGACGAGTGCATTCGTGTTGGGCTGGACGATTTGACTGTCGCCACCAATTTGCAAGAATCTCGCTTATTATGTGGTGACGCTCAGCTTTTTGAGGCGCTTGAAGCGCGCGTGCATGATGACAGTTTTTGGCCCAGTGAGCGCTTTTATCGAGCCAAAGTCGACGAGCAAAAAGCGCGTCATCGCCGCTACCATGATACGGCCTACAAGCTTGAGCCTGATTTGAAACTCAGTCCTGGCAGTCTGAGAGACATCCATACCTTGTCTTGGATTGCGCGCCGTCACTTTGGCGCCACCAGCTTACGAGAGATGAGCGACTTTGGCTTTTTGACCGACGCGGAATTTCGCGAACTCAATGAGTGTCAAAACGTATTGTGGCGTATTCGCTTTGCGCTTCACCTTGAGCTGCGCCGTTACGATAACCGCCTGACCTTTGCACACCAAACATCGGTCGCGGAGCTGCTTGGCTATCGTGGTGAAGGCAACCGTGCAGTCGAAACCATGATGAAAGACTTCTTCCGCACGCTTGGACGCGTCGGCGAGCTTAACAAAATGCTGCTACAAATCTTTGATCAAGTGATCATCGACAATGGCCGCACGGGTGACGTTGAAGTGTTAAGTGACGATTTTCAGCGCTGCGGACGCACCATCGAAGCGCGTAAACCCGCGCTATTTCAAGCGCGACCGGAAACCATTCTCGATATGATGCTGCATATCGCTAACGACACCTCGATTGAAGCGATTGCGGCGCCTACCCTGCGGCAGTTGCGAACAGCAAGACGTCGACTCAATCACTTTTTGTGTCAGCAAGAAGATGCACGTGAAAAATTCATGGCCTTGGTTCGTCACCCCAATGCGCTGCACAAAGCGTTTGGTTTAATGCACCGCCACGGGGTGATGTCCGCCTACCTGCCGCAGTGGAGTCAAATTGTCGGCCAAATGCAATTTGACTTGTTTCATGTCTATACCGTCGACGAGCATACCATTCGCCTACTCAAACATATGCGCTTGTTTGATGACGAGGCCAACCGAGATCGCCATCCCATTTGTTGTGATGTCTTCCCCCGCCTAGCACGCCGCGAGCTTTTACTGATTGCGGCCATTTTTCATGACATTGGCAAGGGGCGCGGTGGCGATCATAGCGAGATTGGCGCCATTGAATCGCATGATTTTTGTTTAGAGCATGGTTTATCCAAACCAGAAGCAAACATTGTCAGCTGGCTCGTCCGTAACCACTTATTGATGTCCGTCACCGCGCAGCGCCGTGATATTTATGATCCTGATGTGATTACTGACTTTGCCAAAGAGGTGCGTGATGAAGAGCGGCTGGATCTTCTCCTTTGTCTTACCGTGGCCGACATCAATGCCACCAACCCAGATTTATGGAACAGTTGGAAACGCACACTGATCGCAGAGCTATATTACTCGACACAAAAAGCACTGCGCCGCGGCTTAGAAAATCCACCAGATGTRCGTGAACGCATTCGTCATAACAAACACTTAGCGGCTGCCATGTTACGTAAACAAGGCCATAGTCCCAGGGATATAGAAGTCTTGTGGCAGCGTTTTAAGGCGGACTACTTTCTGCGCCATACCCATAAACAAATTGCTTGGCACAGTGAACATCTCCTTCATCACGCCGGCGACACCCCACTGGTGCTGGTCAGTAAAAAAGCAACCCGTGGCGGTACCGAGATTTTTGTTTACTGCCAAGATAGGCCCAGCTTGTTTGCACGCGTGGTGGCGGCGCTCGATAAGAAAAACCTGAGCGTCCATGATGCACAAGTGATGACCAGTAAAGATGGTCACGCCCTCGATACCTTTATGGTGCTAGACCAAAATGACGAGGCCATTCCTCTTGACCGTCACCCAAGCATTATCGAAGGGGTCAGCAAGGCACTGGCAGAAACCGGGACAATGACTATCCCCAAACGGCGAGCCCCGCAAAAGCTTCAGCATTTTTCGGTTAAAACCCAGGTCCTTTTCTTACCCACGAAAAACGGTCGTCGCACATTGATGGAGCTAGTAGCACTCGACACACCTGGACTATTGGCTCGGGTGGGGGCTGTCTTTGCGCGCCAAAATGTCAGTGTCCATGCCGCTAAAATCACCACCATTGGTGAGCGCGCCGAAGACTTTTTTATCGTCACCGACGCAGAGAACCAAGCATTAACCTCCGAGCATCAAGCACAGTTAAAAGCGGCACTGGAAAAAGCGCTCGCGCGCGCCAAATAACAAGCGCCCCGTCAACCATGCTAAGCGACGGTGAGTGCGTCGCTTAATAGAGGCAACATTCAACCATGAGGTGGCTATGTATCAGCAGTTGAAAAATATCGGTATTGAACATCCGGAAAAAATTGAGCGTTATTCACTGCGTCAAGAAGCCAGTTATGACACGCTCAAAGTCTACTTCAGCAAGCAAAAGGGTGATCTTTTTGCCCGAAGCATGAAGTTTAAGTATCCACGCCAGCGGAAAAATGTGGTTGTCGACAGCGGCACCGGCCGGTCTCGAGAAGTCACTGAGATCAATCGCAGTCTGTCTCTGGTGATCGATGAACTGGATCGTATCGTTCAGCACGAGCAAACAGAGCAAGACGTGAAGCAAAAGGTACTCACCGATCTCCGTCATCTGGAAAAAGTGGTTGCTAGTAAGATTGCCGAAATCGAAGCCGAGCTAGATAAGCTCTAACACAACCTATGGGGGAGCTGCCTGCAAGGTGCGGCCTGCAAGGTGCGGCCTGCAAGGGATTACCGACACGGGGCGATTTACCCCGAATAGGTGATGCCAGGCACATCCCACTCCAGTGCCGATAGAACATACTGCCACCTAGTATCGAACGGTGCCTGTACCTTGACCGTCTCAGCGCTAACGGGATGGATAAACTGTATCTCGCTAGCATGAAGTAACAGCTGATGGCAGTGAAAGTGCTCGCGGAAAACACGATTGTGTCTCCCGTCGCCATGGGTAGTATCGCCAATAATCGGATGGCTGAGGTGATGCATATGACGACGCAATTGGTGTTTTCTTCCCGTTTGCGGCTGCATCGCCACCAGGCTATAGCGGCTGGTCGCATACCGCCCCGTTGCGATAGGAAGCTCCACCGATGCCAGTGGTTGATAGTCCGTCACGGCCGGCTTGGCCGTCGGTGTCTGGCTCGCGTCTTTGTCCGCGATCTTGTCTTGCTCTTCCACCAGTGGGTAATCGAGTCGACCGGGCTCTGTGATCCAGCCTCTGACCACCGCATAGTAGGCTTTTTTTATCTGCCCTTGCGCAAACTGAGGCATCATCAAGGATGCCACTTCGCGAGAAAGCGCAAAAACTAAGACCCCGGAGGTGGGTTTATCGAGCCGGTGTAAAGGATAAACATGCTGACCGATCTGATCCCTCAATGTCTGCATCACAAAGCGTGTTTCCCCTTTATCTAGCCACGAACGATGGACCAGCATCCCTGCGGGCTTATTCACCACAACCAACGACGCATCACGGTATAAAATAGATAAAGGTTGTTCACTCATCATTGGGTTAACAGCGCGTCAATACGATAAGTCACTTTGACCACCGCCGTCGCCCCTTGATATTCTTTCATCGCTTCTTCCACATAGGGGGCGATTTCAAAATTGCTTGGCAACGGCTGGCGAGCAACAACCAAGGCACGCATTTTGGGTAAAAAGATCCACTGTAGCCACTCATGGCAATCAAGCGTATCCACCGCAAACGGCTCGGTACTGGCTAGTCGTTTAGGTGATGGTGGCTCGGATTGGAGCAGATCACAGGCATCGAGCAACTGTTCGAGTTCATCAAGAAGTTGCTCACATTGTTGGTGAAGAGTCATTGACAACCTCATCATTAATCAAATTAGAAACCGCGAAGCATAGCACGTTCCCAGCCAAGACAACATCAACTCGACAAGCATCTCACCGGTAAAAACTGATATACTCGCGCGCATTAAGCGATAACCAAGAGCGGACATCATGGAAACGGTTCACGCCCTCAGCGCCCTATTTGACCACGCCGATTGCCAATTCAGTGTTTACGACTTAGGTCGTCGTGTTTGTCAGCTGGATGAAACGACCTTTCGCGCGGTTGAGGCCAATCAACAGCCTTACCCTCACCCCTTGCGTCAACATGCCCACATAGCTGTCGCTTTCTGGCCACCAGGCGGTGCCCCTTGGGTATGGTTTTTAAAAATGCCTCTTGATGAGCGGGGCTTGCTCAACCACACCGCAATGGGAGACTTTTTGCAGTATGTCAGCGCGGCCATGGGCGAGCGCCTAACCGCGACACCGAATAAAGAGCAACGTGAAAAACTGGCCAACAACCCCTATACCTTTACTCCCACCGACGACAAGATGGCAATGTTTCATGCCACATTGACTTATCAACTGGGCCGGCCAGCCAGCCAGTATTATGATCATGCCCAACATTATTTAAATGGCGAGCTTGGCTGGGATAACTGGCAAGGGGTTGGCCTGCAGGGGCTCGCTGATACCTGTGTGCGCATGGCCGAGCAAAACAATGCCACTCGTATCCGCAAAGCGCTGAACAATCTTCCAACGACGCCGCTGTATGCCCTGCTGGGCTGCTTAGAGCATTGCCAAATCAATGAAAAGCTCGCGGCAAGCGTGCGCGACATGTTTAGCCAAATGTGTCAGGCTCAGGAAGTGGATCTTTTCTTGGTTAGCGCCTTACTCCGCGCACATGCGGGTGCCCCAACAGCTACGCGTCATCATTTGATCGCGGCCGTGCTGGACAAACCCGAACTACACCATCGCGAGATTTTTGTTGCGATTGCAGGGCGCTGTTGGGAGAGTTTAACGGACGACACCGTGCTGGATCGCTTTTTGATTGCGCTTGCCGATCAGCACGATACGGCACTGTTTCAACAAATCTATGCCGATCTTGTGATGCTGCCACCGCTTCGCGGCGCACTGCTTAGCCGTTTGCACGGTGATACCTCGCCAGCGCTGACCCAGGCGATGGCACGTATGCAACAAGCTGTTAGACAGACCCCTAATGATCACTGATCTGTTGACCATTGTCTTAGTCGTTGTCGCCGCCTTGCTGTTTTGGCAACAGCGGCGACAATCCGAGCAAGCACACCAGTACATTCGCCAATACTGCCAGCGGATGGAGTTGCAATTATTGTCTATCGCACGAGGTCACCACACCCTACGCAGAACCGAACAAGGGTGGCAATGGCTCACCCAATACTGGTTCGAGTTTTCTGCCACCGGGGATGATCATTACATCGGTCACGCTCAGCTTCGAGGGTTAAGGTTAAAGGCGATAGACACCCCCGTTCATGCGATGCCGAGATCTGGCCAAACCAACGGCTAGCTCTCACTCAATATTGATAATAAAAAGGCAGGGAGAATTATTCGCGCGACGTGAAAAGCTGTACTAGATTGGAAGTATGGTGCACACGCAAGGTTAGTGCTAACGGTGCGTGACAGGGAGTCGCCAGTGTCGGGTTAACCGGCCAGAAAAAAGGAAAGGGCGCAGCTTGCGCCGCGCCCCAGAGTTTTACTTGCAGCCATCCTGCTACTAAAAGGTGCTCCCTGCATCATTCCTTGATCAGTCGCCGATTCCTTCAGCGTCGTTCCATGTCTCTCCGTCTTGGAGGTGTCCTTTCGTCATCCTGACAAACCGAAATTCCCGTTTTCGATAAGCTCTCCATCCTGGAGGTGTCCATGACTTCGTCCTGAAGTTGTCCTTAAGCCCCCATCCTGGGTTGTCCTAAGTCTTCCTGACGTACAAGCTCCCTGCTTGTAGAGAACGGCTCCATCCGTTGTCCTTTTCGCAATCCATGCCAGCGCTTCTTCCTGAAGTACTGCCTCATCCTGAGGTACCAAGTCCTTGGTGATTCCTGTTCCCTGTGTCAGTTCCCTTCCGACACCCATAAGATTACGCGACTGAGCGTTTGGTACAAGCCATTCTCGCCTGCTTAATCTCTCATTTTTTATCTTGAACAAAGAAATATAATGTAAGCCCCTGTAATAAAATAAAAAATAAAAAAGAGGAGGTCGATTTTCGTAGCAAGATTCTGCTTTTGTCCCACGCCCTTGTAAGAGATATCGCACACTGAGCAGGGAGCTTTTCTATTCTTTGTTCTTTGCTCACCGACACCGCTTTCATCAAGCACAGAGTAGCGGCTGCTACTATACTGAGTATAGACGCTTATCAAGCAAGTAGGAGTGGCAATGGAAACCTTTCAACATGACTTACAGCACCTGTTTGAACAACTGGGCTTAGCGACCGATAAGGCCTCAATTGAACACTTCCTATCCAGCCACTGCTTGGTGGAAGGACAAACACTGGTCGATGCCCCATTTTGGAGTGCGGCACAACGGGCGTTTATTGATGAAGCCATCAAGGAAGACGCCGATTGGGCGGAACAGGTTGATATGCTTGATGCGCGACTGAGAAAGCCCTAATCTTTCCTTCTCCTGTCATGTCGCTAGGATTAACTGATGAGCTATCAAGCTGAGCTGGCGCGAGCACTCAAGGTGCTCGACGCAAAAGGGCAAACCGTCACCGTGGCGAAAGTAAAAGCCCAATTGACCACGCAAGTCCCTTTACCCTTGATTATCCAAGCGGTGAAAAGTGCGAAAGCCAATACACCACTCCCCGAAATGCCTAGCGATGACGCGAGGCTATCCGATGCTGAGCGTATCAGCCAACTCGAACAACAAGTGGCCGAGTTGAGCGAGCGATTAGCGACGCTAGAAGCCCAGCATTTAAACCGCTAAGCCAGCTTAAAGTCCCAAGAAAGGTTGGATACTAGCCGGCAACGATCGCACTTAAACAGGAAGATATCGTGTAACGGGGCCTCAAGCCGCCAAGACTCGCCACACTGGGGACATGGGCGTTCAAGCTCACTCTCTTTGTCTTTACCGCCCACACGATATTGATAATAGTAAGTCGGCGTGCCCGTTAAGTACTCTATCCGCCCACGTAAATCCCAACCGCGCTGAAATAGGCGCGTATTGGGACATCCAATTTCATTCAAGCCTGCAAATTCGGCATCGCTGGCACCGGCCATTTGTAATTCATCACAGGCTTGCCATTCTGTTTGCCATTTGATGACCGCTTTGTGATCACCGTTAAAGGTGGCGGGTAAGCGATAAAGCGGGATGGGTAGCAGGGTATCGCCACAACGCAGCGGCGAACACGTGTGAACAAAGGTGGTGTAGAGCACTTGCCAAGTCGGAGAGACACTCGGAGCGGCTTGTTCCGAGTTCAAATCGCGCCCCAGCACACGCACTTTCGGTTGGGTTAAGCACGCCTCGRCGAGCTGCTGCAACGCGCGTTTCACTTGTGGGCTGTGAAAGCGTGGGTGAAAGGCGTCTTCATCTGGGCACACCACACGAAGCTGAAACTGGCCTTCTTGCATCAAGATCGGAAACTCGCGTCCGAGCACCTGGCCATTATAACGCAATGCATCGATGAGGCCGTTGATAGTGCGGTCGACCGCACTAACGGTGGTATTATCAAAGCACTCAAAGGTCAATTCCGTGAGAATCATGCCACATCAACCTCTAGTGCTGCGAGAAATGTTTCCAGATTGGGGGCAATCACATCACGCGTCCCTTTATTCAGGGTTTCTCTGATCACTTCCCCACTCATGTTATCAATCGCAATGATCACCATTTCATCGTCTGTGGTCGCGATAAAGACACTCGGCGTAAGCTTGCGCTGACGCTGCATCATCAGATGTCCCAAGATGTTTTCTTGTAAGCGCGCCAAGTCATCGTCACTCCACACCTGAAGCAAGCTTATCGACTCCCCCTGATAACGCACCGATAAATCTGCACAATAAAATGCGTTATAAAAATCTTTAATATCACTGTGCAAACGCAAGGCTATCGCTTGTTCTACATTGGAAAAATCAGCCAACGCGTCGCGCTTGACTGGTTGCCATTGTAGTTGGTGGTCATTTTCGCTCACGACACAGGGAGATGGCAGTCCAATGTAAGCCTCTGTACAGGGTAAATGTTGATACTTACCCTGCCATACCGCCATATAATTCTGTGTTAGCGCCCAAAGGGCACGATGTACTGTGTTCTCCATTCGCAACCTATAGCAAGATTCAGTAAACTTTACCCATTCTACTTGAATCAATAGCAGATCCGTATGAGCAATTATCAAGATGCCGATGCCCTCGCCAATTTATCGCTTGGCGAAAAAACAGATTACCCAACCCAGTACGATCCGTCACAACTGCGTGCCGTCCCTCGCGCGCTAAATCGTCAGGCCATCGGACTCGATAATGCGGCGATGCCCTTTACCGGATACGACACCTGGACCTTGTATGAGCTGTCATGGCTCAACCAAAATGGTTTGCCCCAAGTGGCGATTGGCGAAGTCCGTCTACCGGCCTCTAGCCCCAACTTGATCGAGTCAAAATCATTTAAGCTATACCTCAATAGCTTTAATCAAACCCGCTTTGATAACTGGCAACAGGTAGCTAACGCATTGCAAACCGATTTATCCGCTTGTGCGGGCGAAGAGGTGGATGTCACTTTATCCCCGCTCAGTGAGTTAGAGGGAGAAACCATCGCTGGCCTCGCGGGTGAATGTATCGATCACCAAGACATCAGCATCGACGACTATACCTTTAATCCAGACTGGCTCGACGGTGCCGCTCAAGGCGCGATTGTGTCCGAGACCCTTCACAGCCATTTACTCAAATCAAACTGCCTGATTACCAATCAGCCAGACTGGGGCTCGGTGAGAATCGCCTATAAAGGCAACAAGATAAACCGTGAGAAGCTGCTTCGCTACTTGGTGTCATTTCGTGAGCACAATGAGTTTCATGAGCAATGCGTGGAGCGCATTTTTATGGATATCATGCGTTTTTGTCAGCCGGAAAAACTCACCGTTTATGCCCGTTACACGCGTCGCGGTGGTTTAGATATTAATCCATACCGTACGAACATGGGCAAAACACCAAGCGAAAACAATCGTTTGGCAAGACAATAACACCATAGGCTGCCTGCGGGCAGCCTTTCTCTCATCGCTTTACTTAGAGGATGGCGCATGCGCATCAGCCGACTACTCGTAGGCCTGCTTTTTTGGTTAACGTCGATAACGGCGTTCGCTTCAATCCACTCCTCGCCCGTACTCACTAATGCGGAAAAACTTCTCGAAACGTCTCCAACGCAATCGTTGGAAATCAGCAATCGTTTTTTAGCCCAACGCCGCCTAACCACAGGCGCCAATCGCTCACATGTGAATAACGACACGGATCGTTCGATTCGCACGCCATTGCATACCGTGTATGCCTATTTGATCAGTGCTCGAGCTTATGCTTATCTCGATCAACCGGTTGAGGCTAAAGCGGCGCTACAAAAAGCCTATCAAGTGGTCGATGAATACGACTTAAAACACGTACAAGTGCAAGTCTTGCTGACCGAAGCCTCTCTTATCTGGCACCTTGATCGCGACTCAACGCGCGCCCTCGCGACACTCGATGCCGCCCAAAAAGCCATTGAGGCCTTACCGGAAAACAGCTTAAACGGTCAAGAAAGCCGTTTTAAAAGTGCTTTACTGCGCGCCAATATTCTCGCCGCCACCGCAGACAGTGACACCGCGCTTGTCGCCTATGAAAATGCGCGCAGCCAGCTTAATAGTGATCCCCAAGATTTACGGGATAAAGTCGAGTTTCAGCTCTCACTGGGTGGCTTTTTACTCGACCAGAAGCAACATGAGAGTGCCCTGACCGAGTTACTCAGCGCTTTCTGGATAGCCAGCGAGAACGAATACACAGCATTGATTGCCGGTGCCAATATGAAACTGGCCAGGCTGTATAATCAGCAAGGCGCGCTTAACCAAGCCCTTGAGCACGCGAACCAAGCCGCTGCCTTTTTTGAGCATTATTCATTAAGCCGACGCTTATCAGCATCACAGCGCCTCTTGGCCACCATTTACGAGCAACAAGCTCGTTATAATTTTGCCTTGGTGCATTATTTTAATGCACTTGAAATTGAGCAAGCACTCGGTCGTCTCCAACCGCTTGCACAAGTCCATCTGRCCATCGCCCGCACCTATTATCAGCTAGAGCATTTCCCGCTCAGTGACAGATACATCCAAGATGCGCTAAGACTGGTCGGTAGCCTACCCAACTCGCCCCTGACCACACAGGCAATGTTGTTGCAAGGACGTATTCATCTTGCGCTTTCTCAACCCAAGCAAGCAGAGAAAGAAATTCGCACCGCGCTAAAGCGAGCAGAGGCAGAAAAAGACTTTCAAACCATGACGATGGCGTAT
The DNA here is from genome assembly GCF_001995685.1 of Salinivibrio sp. IB282. Classification (NCBI taxonomy): domain Bacteria; kingdom Pseudomonadati; phylum Pseudomonadota; class Gammaproteobacteria; order Vibrionales; family Vibrionaceae; genus Salinivibrio; species Salinivibrio sp. IB282. The sequence goes on from NZ_MUET01000012.1 coordinate 41,078, forward strand.
CATGCCCTCTCCAAAGCCTTGGAGTCGCAAGGCAAGTATCAAGCGGCCCTGATGATGCAACGTGATTATGAAAAGCTGCGCGCGCAGCAACTGCAATCAGAGCGACAGCAACAAGCCGATACCTTTAAACAACAACAGCGTGTGGTCGAGCGGCAGCTACAGATGGATGAGCTGCAGCGCCAGCTAGATAGCGCACATCAAGAACAGCTTCACTTACAAAAGGTCAACTATTTCCTATTAGGCAGCCTTGGGGTGTTAGTGGCCATTGTTTACCTTCGTCATCGTGCCGCGGTGATGCGTCAGGGAGAACTCGAAGAGCTGCGTGATGATTTTTATACACACCCACGTACTGGGCTGAGAAACTTACGCATGCTCAATGCCAAGTTACCGCGTTCGTTGGAAAAAAGTAACGCCAACTTTGAGCAATGGTATCTGAACGACATGATCCATCAGCCACTGAGTGATCGGCTCCGCTTTGCCATGTTCGATGTTGCCTTTCTAAAAGCGTTATTTTTGCGTCTCGGCTATCAAAGGGCGCAAGATATCGAGCGTCAGCTTGGCGACTATTTGTCCGAGCGTGTCACTCAATCTGGCCGCTTATATCATTTCGCCGATACCTTGTTTATTTATATCGAGACCAATTGGGAGCAAGATACCCAGCCTGATGCACTTGCTCATTTTGTGCAGTCTTTGATCGCAGACTTTGTCAGCCACTATCAAAGTAGTCAGGCACACGCGATGAGTGAAGGTGACTCATCCCCGGCGCTCACGCCGCAAGTCGCCATTGGTCTYGCGGAGTATCCTTTTTTACCGCGTGCGTACACATCGATTAATGACCAAGAGTTGATCGAGATTTTATTAACGGCGACCCATCAAGCCAGTGATCTCGCGCAACAGACCGGGGAAAGTCATTGGGTACACTTTAGCGCAATTAACACAGCGCCCGCCGCGAGCTTCGTCAATACCAACTTGCGTCATGCTTGCTTGAAAGGCATTGATTCTGGATTAGTGAAGGTTAAATCTTCAGCTAACGACTTGTTGAACTGGCAGAAGGATCACGAATCTGATAAAAAGCCAGCGTCAGTTATTGATGACCATAGCAATAAATCGGTATAGCTACGGGTAGTTAGTGAAACTGTTTTCGCTACCAATGGCGCCAAAACGCGAACATAATCAGGTATTTCCTCGATAAAATGACTAAGTCCACCCCATCACCGTTGTCGGCCCAGACCGCTCAGGCGGGTAATAATGCGTCGCCCTCAGCGTATCGGGAGCTGGCGCTCAGGTCGCGTCGGGAGATCCATAGCCTTAAACGGCTGGTGTCGCGCTTTATCGCTACGTGCTCGGGTAAAAATAACTTGGTCGACCAAAAGCTGGCCGAGTTCCGTGACGTATTGTATTCAACGCAGGATGTTAGCGCGTTGCTCCCGCGTTTAGCCGTTATTGAACGCATGGTGGGTCATCAAAACATGACACAAGCAAAAGCACAGTCACACCTCGATGAGCAATTTCACACCAGTGGTGAAACACTACAGCGAGTGACAGGTCTCCCCGTTCAATTGAAACGCGACTTGCGAGATCTATTGGCGCAACCGGCGAACGGTGATACCGAACGCACACAGCACCTCATTAAGTTACTTCAACTTTACGAACGCGCCGTGACCTTGCAAGTTGCCAGGCCCCATACGCAGCAAATACCAGACATCGACAACGATCAGATACGTCGCGTCGCTGATGAACTACAAAACCTGATTACAGAGCTCGATATCAACGGTCAAGCAGGCGACAAGTTGCTTGAAATCCGCCGTGAACTGCTGACCGATATATCACCGGCTACCGTGGTGTCTTTAACGTTAGCGGCGCTCAAACTGATTCTGGAAGCCACCCAATCTGAGCGGCGCGCTTCGCAGCAATTTCTCAGTCAAGTCAATGATGACCTCGTATCAATAAGCCAACAAAATACCCGTGCGCATGATCATGCGACACAACTACGGCTGGCACATCAAGGTGTCGATCAGCGCCTCGATCGCACCATTACCGATATTGAACACGAACTCAAACGGAAAGGCGCGGCAAAAGCTAACCCAGAAGCCGCATTAACCCAAGCGCTTGCAGAGCTGCAAGTGATCGCGCAAGAAAACAAAGCGCTCAAAAATCGCGAACAAGCCTTGGAAGAGCAGTTGGCACACAATCAGAACCAACTTAGCGCCTTAGCAGAGCAAACCCTCGATCAACAACGTCGTATCGGTGATCAGGAGCGCAAACGTCTGTTAGATCCACTTACCCGTGTCTACAACCGWGCCGCCCTAAACGATCGTTTGGAACATGAGTATCGATTATGGAAAAAGTACCAGCGTGAGTTTTGCCTTGCCGTCGTTGATCTTGACCATTTTAAACAAGTGAATCAGCAATTTGGCTACGAAGTCGGTGATAAAGCTTTAAAAATTATCGCGCGCACCATCTACCAATGCTTACGCGACACCGACTTTATTGCCCGCTTTGGTGGCGAAGAGTTTGTGATTTTGTTACCTGATGCCGACGATGAAACGCGCACTGATATTTTGGCTAATATTAGCCACACCATTCGTAAACTCCCGCTGAAGTTTAAAAACGAGCGCGTGTCAATTAGCGTCTCAATTGGTGCCACCCTCTTCCAAGGTGAAGATACCCCCACACCGGTGCTAGAGCGTGCTGACCAAGCGCTCTATCAAGCGAAAAACAGTGGTCGCAACCAAATCATCTGGTGTTAATTTTTACTGGTCAATTATGGCTAGCGTGTGTATTTTTAATTAACACACTGATTTTTATAGCACCGCTCGACAGCCTTGCTTGCGTTAAACAGGATGTCGGCGTGTAAGAGGTTGTCGCTATGATCACACACATTAGTCCGATTGGAACGATGGATCTGCTTTCTCAAATCGAGGTCGATCGTTTAAAAGCCAGCGCCAGCAGTGATCTGTACCGCTTATACCGTAACTGCTCATTGGCCGTTTTAAATTCAGGCAGCCATACAGACAGCTCCAAAGCACTTCTCGAAAAACACGCCAACTTTGAAATCCGCGTGTTACGCCGAGAGCGGGGGATCAAACTCGAGCTGGTTAACCCACCCGATCATGCCTTTGTCGACGGCAAGATCATTCGCGGCATTCAAGAGCATATGTTCTCTGTCCTCCGCGACATTATTCACGTTAATGTGCAGCTCGAGCATAGTCCTGCCCTCAACCTCGATAGCTCACCGCATATCACTAACTTAATATTTGGTATCTTGCGTAATGCGAAAACGCTCCGTCCACGGGTCGATCCTAATTTAGTGGTTTGCTGGGGCGGGCATTCAATCAACGACATCGAATATCAATACACGCGTGAAGTGGGTCATGAGCTTGGCCTGCGTGAACTGGATATTTGTACGGGGTGTGGTCCAGGTGCGATGGAGGGGCCAATGAAAGGCGCTGCGATCGGCCATGCCAAGCAGCGCACGTATGACAGCCGATTTATTGGCTTAACCGAGCCCTCTATTATCGCTGCTGAGCCGCCGAACCCCATGGTTAACGAACTGGTTATCATGCCCGATATTGAAAAGCGCCTAGAAGCCTTTGTCCGTATCGCGCATGGGATTGTCATTTTCCCTGGCGGCGCAGGGACAGCGGAAGAGTTACTTTATATTCTTGGCATCATGATGCATCCTGATAACCGCTCACAGCCTTTGCCTATCGTGTTAACCGGCCCGAAAGAGAGTGAAGATTACTTTCGCGATATCGATGCGTTTATTCGTGATGTCTTGGGCGAGGAAGCCACCCAATATTATGAAATCGTGATTGACGATCCTGCTAAAGCCGCACGATTAATGAAAAATGCCATGCCCGCGGTCAAAGAGCATCGCAAGGCCACTGGCGATGCCTACTCATACAATTGGTCATTAAAAATCGAGCCGGATTTCCAACATCCCTTCGCACCAACACATGACAATATGGCTAATCTTAACTTGCACATGGATCAGCGCCCAGAGTTGCTCGCTTCCGCGTTACGTCAAGCATTCTCGGGCATTGTGGCGGGGAATGTGAAAGACGAGGGAATGCGCAATATCGAGCAACATGGCCCGTTTAAAATCGATGGTGACAAATATTTGATGGAAAAAATGGACAAACTATTACAAAGCTTCGTCGACCAACAACGGATGAAGCTGCCAGGCACCGCCTATGTGCCGTGCTACGAGATTGTCTCCTAACCCAAATACGCGCACTGAGCCGGCGAGTAATCAATAACCTGCATGACGCACACTGCGTTATGCCACCAACACAGGTATAATGCGCGGCTCATGCTGCGCGTTATTACTGGTTTTTATTATGTCTAGCCTCCATGTTGTCATTATCGATGCAATGAACCTCATTCGCCGTGTCCACGCGGCTCAGCCTGAGGGCGATGCCATCGACACCACGGTGAATGCCTGCATCAAAACCCTCAATAAAATCATCAATCATAGCCAACCGAGCCATATTGTTGCTGTTTTTGATCATATGGGCAGTGATCGTGGCTGGCGCGCAGAGATCCTGCCGGCATACAAACAGCACCGTAAACCGATGCCTACGGTGCTCGAACATGGGTTAGATGCGATTCAAGATGCATTTTGGCAGCACGGCGTTGACTCGTTGCTTTCTCAGGGCGATGAAGCTGACGACATGATTGCCACTTTGGCTTTAAAGGTGGCAGAGCATCAGCAACAAGTGACCATAGTGTCGACCGATAAAGGCTACTGTCAGCTTTTGCAACCGATGATTAGGATCCGCGATTATTTTCAGCAGCGCTGGCTAGATCTCGCCTTCGTCCAGGCGCAATTCGGCGTTCGTCCGGACCAGCTTTGCGATTTTTGGGGGCTCGCGGGGATCAGCAGCAGTGAGATCAGTGGCGTACCAGGGATTGGCCCCAAAACGGCCACCAGCCTGCTGAGCGATTATGCTGATATCGATGCTATTTTTGCTGCGGACGATCTCGCACCAAAGTGGCAGAAAAAACTCACCGGCCATTATGAATTGGCGCAACAATGTAAACAGGTCGCACAACTGAAAACGGATATCCCACTCGGCTTTAACTTGCAAGATATCCGTTTTGACTCCGTCAGCCAGAGCCAATCTTCGTAAATCAGTGCGTCACACACCTAGTGACTCTCGGTTAACGCTGGCGTTTAACCCGCCGTAAATGCACCGTGATTTCCTCGCGATCATGGTACAGATGCTTCGCGCGCATTTCATACGCCACGTTGTAGTCATCAAGAAAGGCGCCTAGGGTGTCGAGGTTCTCCGTCACCTGCTCATAGCGGCGGCTCATCGGCAATTTCAAATTAAATATTGCCTCTTTCGCCCACCCTTCAATCAGCCACTCACCCATCAATTGGGCTACACGAGAAGGCTTTTCAATCATATCGCATACCAGCCAAGTGACATTCTTACGCGTCGGCTCGAACTTAAATCCATCTTCAGCGTGGTGAAAGACTTGTCCGGTTTCCATCAATTGCTCATCCATTGCGCCGTTATCGACCGCGTGGACAAACATCGAGCGTTTAACCAACTGATAGGTCCAGCCTCCAGGGCTCGCCCCTAAGTCGACCGCCCACATGCCAGGCGCTAAACGCGTCTCCCATTCTTGCTTAGGAATAAAGTGATGAAACGCCTCTTCCAACTTTAAGGTCGAGCGGCTCGGCGCATCAGCAGGAAACTTCATTCGCGGCAACCCCATATAATGCGGGGAGTTATTGGTTGTCAGAGAGTAGCCAATCAAGCAGGTGCCTGGGGCGGTAAAACACAGATGGATCACCGGCTTTTTGGGGTTATCTTTTGCAAGCAGTACCCCTGTTTTACGTAAGGCTTGGCGCAATGGCACGGTGAATTTACGACAAAACTTCAACAGGGCTTTCGCTTCGTCATTATCTGGGGTTTCCACCCGTAGGTCACCGCCTTTGGGTAAGTGCTCGCCCACCGCCAAAATCGGTGAAATACGATCGTCAGGGTCAAGCTCAGAAAGAGAGGCGGTGATAGCGATCATTTGCCGGGCAAAAATCAGTGAGTCTAGCGGGAGATCACGCACAACACGCTCGGCATCGCCCTCTTGATAACACTCAAACAGGACATACGCACTATGATTAACCACGCGCGGGAACCCATATACCCCCATGTCGGTGGTTTTTTGTTGGATCTCTGCGGCACAGTCTTTCTCAAACCCCGCACGACAATAAAGCAGAACCTGATTCATCACACCCTCTGGCTCGAACATATCACCACGCTGTGTGGCGGTAAAAATAAGCTGCGCATTATATCTGCCATCCAGACCAGAAAGAAATGCCCGCGAGGCTTTTATTCATGTAGACAGACTCAGCGCTGATAAGAACGCCAAGCCCCTATTGCGAGTCCTACCCAGCCGATCAGAAAGCTCACACCGCCCATGGGTGTAATGGGTCCAAGCCAATACCAAGATGTCAGCGCCAGGAGGTATAAGCTACCACTAAACGCCACCACACCGATAAGCCAGGCCCAAGCCACAATGGCAAAACAGCGAGAAGAAAGCTGAGAGGCGACACCGCAAATCCCCAATAACGCAAGACTGTGCCACATTTGGTAGTCAACGCCCGTTTTAAAAATGGCTAACTGGTAGTCTGATAGCACCGCTTTGAGTCCATGCGCGGCAAAGGCGCCTAGCCCTACCGCTAACCCTGCGCCGATCGCCGCCACACTCACCCAATGATGTAACTTCATCCTTGCTCACCTTGTTGTTTAATAAACTGGTATAGGCTATCCACCGCCCACTGGCGATTATCTGACTCTGTATACCCTGAGGCTTTACGAGGCTTAAAACTATGATCGCCATCCGGGACAATAATCACTTGAACCGAGGGAGACAGCGGATAATGCATCACTTCGTCTTCACGGCCAAACGTATCGCGTGCGCCCTGTACAATCAGCAGTGGACGCTCAACGGTCGCCAAATGCTCCCCTTTATATTTTTCTGGCTTTCCTGGCGGATGGAATGGAAAGCCCAAACAAATCACCCCACTGACAGAGGCATGATCAGTCAAATGACTCGCCATACGCCCACCCATCGACTTACCAGCTAACCATAATCGGCTCCCAGCAGGGCGCAAACCATCCACGTGCTCAATCACAGATTCAAAATGGGCAAGCAGTTTTGGGGCGCGATCGGGCGGGCGCTTTTTACCTTCTTGCTCGCGTTTATCCATATAGGGAAAGTTAAATCGCACCACTTTGCAGTGTTTCTCTATCCGCGCGGCCATATCAGCCATGAACTCGTGATCCTTTCCAGCGCCCGCCCCATGGGCAAAAATCACCCAGTCTGTTGCCGTTTCTGGCCCGTCAATATTTAAACCTGTCATAAATTCATGTTCTCTTGTTCTTTCGCTGCCGTCGCCAACATCCATTCTCGGAACGCGGTGATACGTCCAGTGTCCGCATCACGCTGCTGGCTGACCAAGTAGAAACCGTTATCGCTTTTTAATACTTGCTCGAAAGGCTGCACCAAGCGTCCAGATGCTAGCTCTGGTTGAGAAAGCACATTGTTTCCTAGCGCGACCCCTTGCCCATGTGCCGCCGCCTGCAACACCATGGATGAGTGACTAAAAATCGGCCCATGCTCAACATTCACCTCGCTGAGTTGATGGGCTTTTGCAAAGGCTTTCCATTCTTTACGCGAGCGGTCATGCAATAAAACATGATGAACCAAATCATCTGGAGTTTTTAGCGGCTGCCCAGACTCCAGTAGCAGTGGCGAACATACAGGCAGCAAGCATTCTTGATACAAAAGATCACAGCGTAATCCCGACCAGTGACCTCGGCCATAGTAAATGGCAACATCGACATCATCGGTCAGAGACCCTTCTTCCAAATCAACCGCTTTTATCCGAACATCAATATCAGGGTGCGCGGTATTAAAATCAGCTAATCGAGGTACTAGCCACTGAATCGCAAAACTGGGCGGCAAACTAATGGTCAGCGCCCCTTTGGCACTGCGCTCCAGCACTTTATCCGTCGCATAGGAAAGCTCAGAGAAAATATCTTTTATATCAAGAAAATACCCTTGTCCTTCTTCGGTCAATAGTAACGAACGATTACGCCGGCGAAACAGCTTCAAACCGAGAAACTCTTCTAATGCCTTGATTTGATGACTAACGGCCGCTTGAGTGACAAACAGCTCTTCTGCCGCTCGTGTAAAGCTCAAATGTCGTGCGGCTGCTTCAAACACACGCAGCGCGTTGAGTGGAGGAAGACGCCTCGCCATATGCTGACACCTCTATGCATTAATTTTTCTAATCATTGGCATTATAAATTGTCGATTGCTGATATACCAGCAAACTCCTATAGTGCTCCCCGCATCCACTTGTGACGTCTCTCTATTTAGACTGTTTCCGTGGTTGCGATGTTGTGTTTGCATTTGTCTAACACTGGTTAGACAGGTAGTCGTATCTACCACTTTTAACTTCCTGTATTTTGACATTGTCTGTCATTACATATTTGTTGGCACTGAGCCTCGCTCAGTGCTTTTTTTTGTCTGTAATAAGGCGAGAGCCAACAACAGGCTTGAGTTACATCCACGAGATAGCGATCATAGACGGGATTTTATTTCGGACGATGACTATGACCGACGGTTTTGATCCCCATTCCCTACGCGCCCAGTTTCCCGCTTTCAATACGCCAGGCTGGGTATATCTAGACAGTGCCGCTACCGCCCAAAAGCCGCAGCCAGTGATTGATGCGATCAGTCGCAGTTACATGRTGCCGACGGCCAATGTACACCGCGGTCAGCATCAAGCGTCCCTCTCCGCAACCGAACAGTTTGAGCAAGCGCGGCGAGATGTGGCACATTTTATCGGTGCCAACCCACACAATATCGTCTGGACCCGCGGCGCGACAGAAGCCATTAATCTGATCGCCTATGGCCTAAGCCACTCGCTTACCCCACAAGATGACATTCTCGTCAGCGAAATGGAGCACCATGCCAACCTCATCCCTTGGCAATTGATGGCGCAACGCACTGGCGCTCAACTGGTAAAAATCCCCTGCTGCCCTCGCACGGGGACAATAGACATGAAGGTGTATCAGCAACGCTTAACCGCACGGACACGCATTGTTGCGATCAGTCATGTTAGCAATGTCACCGGCACCCGCCATCCTATCGAGGWAATGACCCAAGTTGCGCACAAATTTGGTGCAACCGTGATCATTGATGGCGCACAGGGCATCGTCCATGAACCTGTCTGTATGCAAACACTGGACACTGACTACTATGTTTTTTCTGGCCATAAACTTTATGGGCCCACAGGGATTGGTGTCTTGTATGGAAAACCAGAAGCGCTGAGCGCGCTCTCGCCTTTCCACGGGGGCGGGAAGATGATCACAGACGTGTCGTTTGACCATCATACCCTCGCATCCATCCCCGCCCGTTTTGAAGCAGGCACGCCTAACACCGCAGGCGCAATCGGCCTTGCCGCTGCCATTGATTGGCTTAAGCAGCAAGACAGCCAAGCAATCGACGCACATATAACAAGCTGTTACCAACAACTCATAGACGCTTTGCGCGCACGGCCACGCATTCGTTTGATCGCGCCACAGGCGACCAGCTCCATGGTCTCTTTTGTCGTTGGCGACGAGCATCATGCAGACGTGGCTGAATTATTGGCCCAACAAGGTATTGCCGTTCGCTCTGGCCATCATTGTGCCCATCCTTTTATTAAGGCGCTTGGTGTCGATGGCACCATCAGGGTCTCTTTAGCGGCCTATAATACATACCAGGACATCACACAGTTTATTGCAGCATTAGATAAGACCCTGGATCTACTCGATATTTAATCATAAGGCAGGATAGACAATGGCGTTACCCCATCACCCTTTTGGCACCGAGCTTAACCCAACGACGGTCACCGAGATGCTCGCGCAACACACCAGCTGGGAAGATAAATACCGACAATTAATTTTGTGGGGAAAACGGCTGCCAACCTTTACCGATGCGCAAAAACAAACAGCAAACCAAGTGCACGGCTGTGAGAGTGCGGTTTGGTTTCTCCATCAGGCCGAGGAGGACACCCATTACTTTGCCGCCGACTCCAATGCCAGAATTGTTAAAGGCTTATTAGCGATCGTGCTTGCCTGTGTTCACGGCCAACACGGTAATGCCATTCACACCCTCGACATAGACCGCGTTTTCCAGCAAGCGGGACTGGCGCACCATTTAAGTGAGTCACGCACCAATGGCTTGCACGCCATCATTGAATACATTCATCAGATCACTCGTTAGCCCTTTGCACACGTGGTGGCCTGTCGTCACCGCGATCGCTCGCCACTCACCTCACAAGCAGTGTTTTTAGTGTTTATTTTTTGACCGCCATGACTATTTAACAAGGCAACCCAACCCAAAAGCCGCAAGTTACACCGCTAATGCAATCCTTTTCATTGACTTAGCCGAGCACTGAGCAACTCGATGACAAACCCACAAAAAAACACAAAACAAACATACTGTTAACAATTAATTGCAGTGTTTCCCTATTAGTTTGACCAAGATCTCGAATGCAGAACATCAGGTTTTTATACTTTGCGTATTTGTCTAGATTCGTTAGCTTAGAAGCAGGCAGTCATAAAAGGGTCACACCCATCCGTTAGGCTGCCTAACAATATCGGCAGAATGATAAGTTGATTTTTGGCACAACTATTGCTGCTGTGAGAAGAAGATGACTGTAATTCTGGTTTGAAGTGGTTCCAGATGCGGCTTCAGGCATCTCGTTTAGTTTGCTTGTTGTAGTGAATGGAGTCATAAATGAAAAAACTGGCATTAGTAACCGGCGCGAAAGGTGGGATCGGATCGGCAATTACCGAGAAATTGGTAGAAGACGGATATCGCGTCATCGCGACCCACTTTACAGGGGGAGCAGAATGCGCCCAAGAGTGGTTTGACGAAAAGAAATTTAACCACGACCAAGTTCGTCTATTTGAGCTTGATGTCACCGACACCGAACAATGCGCCTCACGGATTGCTAAGCTTTTAGAAGAAGAAGGCACGGTGGATGTACTGGTAAACAATGCGGGGATTACCCGCGACAGTGTGTTCAAGAAAATGAATGCCTCACAATGGCATGATGTCATCAATACCAACCTCAACAGCCTCTTTAACGTCACTCAGCCCTTATTCGCCGCCATGTGCGAAAAAGGAGGAGGACGCATCATCAACATCTCATCGGTCAATGGCCAAAAAGGTCAGTTTGGTCAAGCCAACTATGCCGCCGCCAAGGCCGGTATGATGGGCTTTAGTAAGTCTCTCGCGGCAGAGGGGGCACGGGCCGGTGTCACTGTCAATGTTGTGGCGCCAGGCTATACCGCCACACCGATGGTTACCGCCATGCGCGACGATGTGTTGGAGTCAATCACCAGCCAGATCCCGATGAAGCGCTTGGCTAAGCCAGAAGAAATTGCAGCCTCAGTGGCTTACCTTGCCAGCGACGCAGGCGCTTACATTACGGGTGAGACGCTGTCAGTAAACGGCGGCCTCTACATGCAATAAATCAAGGATAGATTGATGGAACGTATTTTTATCGTGGCGGCAAAACGTACCGCCATCGGTGCCTTTTCAGGCACACTCAAAGACGTCCCAACGGGGCAACTCGCCGCTTACGCCATTAAAGGTGTGCTGAGTGACACATCGCTTGCCCCAACCGCGATTGATGAAGTCATCGTGGGTAACGTGGTCAGCGCAGGACAAGGAATGGGGATCGGTCGTCAGGCCGCGATTTACGCAGATATCCCGCCCCATGTTCCCGCCTATTCAATCAATATGGTCTGTGGCAGCGGCATGAAAAGCATCATGGATGCCGTGACGCACATCCGAGCTGGCGATGCGCAGGTTGTCGTCGCGGCTGGGGTTGAAAACATGTCACAAATCCCGTTTGCGGCAGCGGGCAACCTCCGCGATGGGCAAAAAATGGGCAATTTCGCCATGAAAGACTTGCTCATTAATGACGGYCTCACGGATGTGTACAACCAGTATCACATGGGCGTGACCGCGGAGAATGTCGCCAAAGAAGTCGGGATTACCCGTGAGCAACAAGATAGCTTTGCGCTTAGCAGCCAACAAAAAGCCGTTTCAGCGATTGAAGCAGGTCGATTTAAAGATGAAATCACTCCGATTGAGATAAAGCAGCGTAAGCAAACCGTGACGTTTGATACCGATGAGTACCCAAAAGCAGACGCCACGCTAGAGGGCCTCAGCAAGTTGCGCCCCGCCTTTGATAAAGAAGGCTCAGTAACGGCCGGTAATGCTTCCGGCATCAACGATGGCGCGAGTGCGGTGATCCTCGCGTCTGAGTCCGCAGTGAAAGAACACGGGCTGACCCCACTTGCAGAAGTTGCCGCCTACGCTCAGCACGGTGTCGATCCAAGCATTATGGGCTTAGGCCCTGTGGGAGCGGTCAATACGGCGTTGGAGAAAGCCAACCTGACCCTCGACAACATTGATTTACTTGAGCTTAACGAAGCATTTGCTGCACAAGCACTGGGGGTCATACACCAATTGGCGACTCACCACAAAACAACACCTGATGCGATATTGGCGCGTGCCAATGTCAACGGCGGTGCCATTGCACTCGGTCACCCACTCGGGGCATCAGGTAATCGGATTGTGGTGACCTTGCTACACGAGCTCGCGCGAAGAGGCGAAACCCACGGGGTTGCTTCTTTGTGTATTGGCGGCGGCATGGGTACAGCTTTAATTGTTAAGCGTACACAAGCATAAACGGACACTTGCGACCTTGGGTTAACAACCCATACACAACACTATCAGGAGATACACCATGTACACAGATATGTTTAAAGCGTTTTCTGAGCAATCTGAAAAAGCCCTGGCTCCCTACGTTAATTTCAACAAGTTGGTAGCCAAAAATGTTGAGACGCTGACTGAGCTACAAATGAATGCCATGCGCACCTATAGCGAACTCGGCCTAGAGCAGATGAAAGCAGCGAGCGAAGTGAAGGATGTCTCTAGCATGACGTCATTCAGCAGCCAGCAACTGGCCGCTTTGACCAAGCTGTCTCAACAAATGATGGATGACAGCGCCAAGCTGCAAAACATCGCCAAAGAGTTTAAAGAAGATATCGACAAACTCACGGCTGAAAATATGAAAGCCGGCACCCCAGCATAAAGGCAGGGTTTTTGCACTAGTGCCTGCTGTCGCTGACAGCAGGCCTTTGTAGTGCTTATCCGATCAAGAGGGCAAGACTATGTTTCATCACTTCTYTTCGGACTACCTTGCCAGGCTRCAAGAACAAAACCAGCAATGGTGGCAGGATCTTGAGCAGGGCAAGGCAGCCGTAAACACACCGTTCAATCAAGCCATGCAGGAAGTCAGCCTGCAAGACACTGCTCAGTTGCTGGAAGGCGCGGCTCAACAACCCGCTGCACTTCTACAAGTGCAAATGCAGTGGTGGGAACAGCAAATGCAAATCTGGCAGAACGCCATGCTCGCGCGTGATAACACGGAAGAGGTAGTGAGCGAAGGCAGTGACGATAAACGTTTTAAGGATAAGGCTTGGCAGGAAGATGTCCTTTATAACTTTATCAAACAGTCTTATCTGCTGTTTGGACGTACCTATATGGAAACCATCGACGCCATTGAAGGCCTTGATGACAAAACCCGTGAACGTCTCTCATTTTTCTCACGCCAAGCGATTAACGCCATGGCCCCGAGTAACTATATTGCGACTAACCCTGAACTGCTCAAAATGACGCTGGAGTCTCAGGGTGAAAACCTACTGCGTGGCATGGAACAGCTTAAGCAGGATATGGAGTCTAGCGCGGATATCCTTAAAGTGCGCATGACCAATAATAACGCGTTTCGCGTGGGTGATGATGTCGCCAACACACCTGGCGACGTGGTGTATAAAAATGAGTTATTCGAACTCATTCAGTATCGTCCGGTAACGGAAAAAGTATATACCACCCCCATCTTGGTCGTGCCTCCGTTCATTAACAAGTACTATATTCTCGACTTACGCGAGAAAAACTCACTGATTCGTTGGTTGGTTGAGCAAGGGCATACGGTATTCTTGATGTCGTGGCGTAACCCCTCTGCCGAACAAGCAGAGATTGGCTTCGAAGACTACGTGACCCAAGGCACCGTCAAGGCAGTCAGTGCCATCGAAGACATTACCGGTCAATCGCAGATTAACGGCGTTGGCTACTGTATTGGTGGGACCGTCTTAGCCTGTACCATCGCTTACTATGCGGCGAAGCGCATGAAAGCACGGATTAAATCGGCGAGTTTCTTCACCACCTTATTGGACTTCTCGCAGCCAGGGGAAATTGGTGCCTACATCAATGACAGCTTGATTCGAGCCATTGAAGCGCAAAATACGGCACGCGGCTACATGGATGGCCGTTCACTCAGCGTTACCTTTAGCTTATTGCGCGAGAACAGCTTGTACTGGAACTATTACATTGAGAATTACCTCAAAGGTAACAGTCCTGTCGACTTTGATTTGCTGTATTGGAACAGTGATAGCACCAACGTGGCCGCGAAGACACACAACTTTATCCTGCGCGATTTGTACCTTGAAAACAAACTGGTGCAAGACAAGGGAGTAAAAGTCGGCGGTGTCTGGATTGATCTGAATAAGATCAAGGTGCCGAGCTATTTCATCTCGACCAAAGAAGATCATATCGCCCTTTGGCAAGGGACCTATCGCGGTGCACTGAATGTTGGCGGCAATAAAACCTTTGTACTGGGCGAATCAGGGCATATTGCCGGTATCGTCAACCATCCCGTTAAGAAAAAATACGGTTTTTGGACCAATGATAGCCTGCCTGATAGTGCCGATGAGTGGCTCGATAATGCGTCACATCACACTGGCTCTTGGTGGACCCACTGGGAAAAATGGTTACGTAGCTATAGTCCGGAAGAGCAAGTGGAACCATACTCAATAGGGTCTGAGACCTATCCGGTTCTTTGTGCGGCGCCGGGTGAATACGTTCGTCAGGTTTTGCCGATTCACACAGAGGCTAAAACCGAACCTGAGCCTGAAGAAACCAACGCTTAACCAGCTATCTCAATAATAAGAATGGCGGCGCAATTGTGGCTCATAGAGTGCGACGGCGCCGCTTTTTTTCTCCTGCTATACTCATCGCATAGTCACGAGAACGCTCAGGAGGCAGTATGAGACTGATGGTGCGATGGGGAGGTGTATTGTTGCTGATCCTCCCAATGCTCACACATGCGCAATCAATCCGCCTGACATCAGGTGAGTACCCTCCTTTTATTTCACAACATCTCCCCAACCAAGGCCCATTAACTGAAATTATTGTGTTGGCCGCCGAAGAAGCAAACCTCGATATAACGTTTGGTTATTTTCCTTGGCATGAGTCGATGGCACTGGCTCAGCAAGGTCAGTGGAACGGTACGGTTGGATGGGCTTTCACCAAAGAGCGCGCACTGGATTTTATCTATTCAGATGCAATATATACCGAAAGTGCTGTCTTCTTTCATCGCAAAGATAAAGCGTTYAATTGGTCAAAGCCCGAGGATTTAGCCGGCCTTGCGGTCGGTGTTGGCCTAGGATATATCGACGTCAATACACTGACCCAGTTGCAAAAATCCGGTATCGATGTGAAGTTACAAGAGTTTGAAACAGAAGAGGACCAAGTTCACGCCTTATTGAATAATCAGATTGATATTGCGCTAGGCAACAAAGATGTTTTGCTCTACATCATTAAAACGACGCTCAGTGCAGAGCAAACTCGTCAGTTGACGTACCATCCCCATCCCTTTCGCGTTACTCCCTTACATGTGCTGTTTAGTCGTAAGATTAAACAAGCGTACGATCATTCTCGTGCATTCAACAAAGGGTTACGACGCATAAAAACGGATGGTCGCTATAAAGCAGTTTGGAATCAATTTCGACGGCAAAAGTTGCCTGAATAGGTTCAATTAAAGGCTCATCAATATGGGTTATGGTAGACGTCCGTTGACGCTGGAGTTGTTATGTGGCAATGGCTAATCATTTTATTCGCGTTCAGCCTCCCGGTGGTTGGTGTTGCCACGCCCAATTTAGTGCTGACGTCTGGCGAATACCAGCCGTTTATTTCCAATCAATTAGTACATCAAGGGGTGTTAGCGCATATCGTTAAAGAAGCTGGCAAGCGACAGGATATGGAGATAGAGATTGAGTTTATGCTTTGGCAGCAAGCGAAAGAAGAGGCACAAACGGGCAAAGCCCACGGTACGGTTGGCTGGGGCTACACCTCTAAACGTGAAAAAGACTTTATATACTCTGCGCCTATCTATACCGAAACCGTGGTGTTTTTCCACCTCAAAAACCGACACTTTGATTGGCAATCGTTGGCTAGCCTGAACGGCTTACGCGTTGGGATTAGCGAGAGCTATATAGAGGATGCCATGCTGGCAAACTTTAATCAGCAAGGTGGCGACGTGGTGGTTCGCCGCTACCCCAACGAAGTAGAAAAGCTGCGCAGCTTACTCACGGGCGACACGGATGTGATTATTGGTAACCAATATGTGGTGATGAACACCCTACGCACTGTGATGCCTGATGACACGCGTCAGCACATCACCTTTCACCCTAAACCGCTGCGTGTTACGCCCCTCCATGTTTTATTGAGTCGCCAACATCCTGATAGCGCACGCTGGGTAGCGCGATTAAACCGTGGTATTAATCAACTCAAAAACAGTGGCGATTACCAAAGAGCATGGACTGCGTTTCGCATGGGCGAATTTGGCGTACGCGCGCTCCCTTCAGAGTAAAGCAGGCTCAGCCAGCCTGCTCGCGACGCTGATCAGCCGCGATTAGCTTTTGTAAAATGCGCGAAACAGCGACAAAACCAAAACTCGCGGTCACCATGGTTGCCGCCCCAAAACCACTGGCACAATCCATGCGTTTGGGGCCTTCGGCTGACACTTTGCTTTCACAGACACTGCCATCAGGCTGAGGATATTTGAGCTGCTCGGTGGAATAAACACAATCAATGCCAAACTTGCGCCCTTGGGTTTTCGTGAAACCATGAAAACGACGAAGGTTGTTACGCAGCTTCGCCGCGAGCGGATCTTGAATCGTTTTAGTCAAATCTGCCACTTGGATTTGAGTTGGATCGATTTGACCGCCTGCCCCTCCAACGGTCAACACCTTAATTTTATGCCGCTTGCAGTAAGCAAGTAACGCCGTTTTCGGTTTAATACTGTCAATCGCATCCAACACATAATCAAACCCAGAATGGATATAGTCAGCGAGGTTATCGGCACTAATAAAATCATCGACGACGGTGACCTGACACTCTGGGTTAATCGCCGTTAGGCGCGCAGCCATCACCTCGCTTTTACTTTGTCCGACGGTCTCTTTCAGTGCATGAATTTGGCGATTGGTGTTGGTGACACACACATCATCCATATCAATTAATGTGATGGCTCCAACCCCTGTGCGCGCTAACGATTCTGCCGCCCACGAGCCAACACCACCAATGCTA
>NZ_MUET01000120.1:0-3656 GCF_001995685.1 Salinivibrio sp. IB282
GTTAAGCGATATCTTTAGCAGAGACGTTAAGCGATATCTTTAGCAGAGACAACGTGCAAGTGTCTTTTTTCTGCGGCCCTGTTGGCTTAATGCGCCAATGCGGGTCTAAGCCTTCTCATATCGCAGGCCCGCTTCATAGCATTCATGTTCCTTAACCTGACAGTACATCACTCAGGCATCCACTGATTAATAATCATCACTATCACTAAATCGTCTACGCTTAAGCTTGATATTGTTATAAAACACCTTTGCGCTGATTCATAAGCGCGAAGAACAGGAAAGCAGATAATGAAAGATCTTAGTGTTGTCAAAAAAATATGGCTCAGCTTTATCGCCGTTTTTATCGTTTTTGCTTCGGTTGCCGTTATCTTTATGATGGGTTTATCAACCTTAACTAAGGATATTAAACAACTGTCAGATATAAGTTTACCTTCAGTAGATATATTGAAAGGGATCCAGGTGGATGTCACCAAGGTTCGTAAAGATGAGTTTTCGTTACTCTCAAACAGTGATCACCCTCAATTACCACAATGGCTTGACACACTTGATCAATGGCGCGCCGATGTGCAAGCAGGCATTAAGGCTTATGAAGCCTTAGAGTTAACGTCGGAAGAGCGCCAGTCATTTACGACGTTTAAGAATACTTGGCGTCAGTATATTCAAGAAACACAGTCATACAACCGCTTGCTTAAAAGCGGAGATAGCGATGAAGCTAACCAGATCGTGTTAGCCAGTTTTGATACATACGTCAGTGCATTAGACGATCTGAATCAGGCCCTCAAACTGAATGATAAGCGAGTAAGTGAAATTATCGAAAACGCAAACCGAGAGGCTCGTACCGCTCAAATCAACTCAGCAATTGGTACCTTGGTGATTGTGTTGGTCATCTTAGCGTCGACCCTGATACTCTCTCGCTCTATCTCTCGCCCAATCGGTAAAGCGCTCGCGTTTGCTTCGAGTATTGCCCAAGGTCAGCTCGACAACAAATTTGATGAAAAGGATTTGTCCAAAGATGAGCTTGGTACCTTACTCAAAGAACTGGTAACGATGCAAAACAATCTTCACGGATTGGTATCAGAAATTAACGACTCTACCATTCAGCTAACCGCCGCCGTTGAAGAGGTGAGTGCAATTTCATCTCAAAATGCGTCAGGTATGCAAAACCAGCAACAAGAACTTGGGTCGGTGGCGTCTGCCATGACAGAAATGCAAGCCGCTGTCAGTGAAGTGGCGCAGAATACCGAAGAAGGCGCAACATCAGCGCATTCGGCAGCAGAGATTGCGAAAAAGGGGAGTGGGTCATTAGCCGATGCGATTAGTATTATTGAACGCGTATCTGGATTGATGCAAGACTCAGAAACATTAACAGAGCAACTGAAATCTAGCTCAGAGGACATTAATGTCGTGGTTGATGTGATTCGTGGTATTGCTGAGCAAACTAATTTACTTGCTTTGAATGCGGCGATAGAAGCAGCACGTGCCGGTGAGCAAGGCCGAGGGTTCGCCGTGGTAGCCGATGAGGTTCGCTCACTGGCACAGCGTACTCAAGAATCGACCGAGCAAATTGTTAATACCATCGAGACACTGCAAATAAACACAACCAAGGTCCGCGAATCCAGCCATGAATGCCAAACAGGCATTACGCAATGTGTAGAAACGGTGAGCAATACCGGCGAACAAATGCGGGAAATTGAAGTCTCTGTTGATGATATCGCCCAACGCAGCACACAAATTGCCACCGCCTGCAGTGAGCAAAGTTCTGTCTCTAACGAGCTCAACCGCAGTGTTGAAAACATTAATAGCGCGTCAACCGAAATGGCCGAGGGGGCAACACAAACAGCGATTGCCTGTGACCAAATCAGCAATCTTGCGCATAACTTAAAAACACGCATGGAAACATTTAAGCTTTAGTACATTATCTGACGCGTGCTATTTCTTCTGCACGATACTCGTTCAATGTTTTAGAACAAGATGCTCAATATTACGCCGTGTTCGCACGGCGTTTTTGTCTCTACACTGWTTTCATTGCTCAGCGTCACCGCTGTTCAACGTGGAATCAGTGAGGATAAGCATTATGATCACAGTACGTCATGCCAGCGATCGCGGTCAGGCCAACTTTGGCTGGCTACAAAGCCGCCATACTTTTTCATTTGGTAGCTATTACGATCCCCATCATATGGGCTTCTCTGCACTACGTGTGATCAATGATGATATCGTTTCACCCGCCGCAGGCTTTGACACCCACGGACACCGTGATATGGAGATCATCAGCCTGGTGCTGGAGGGGGCAATCGAACACAAAGACAGCCAAGACAACCGACAAACTCTACCCGCTGGCGAGTTCCAGCTGATGTCGGCTGGGCGTGGTATTTATCATAGTGAATATAATGCCTCGTCATCCCAGCCATTGCGCTTTTTACAGATTTGGATTGAACCTAACGAAAGAGGCGGAGAGCCGGGCTATCAGCAAAAAGATTTTGGCAACCAACCCGGCTTTACCGTCATTGCGACGCCAACGGGTGAGAATGGCTCGTTAAAAATAAAACAAGAGGCACGTTTGCTGCAACTTGTCTTGGCGCCGAGTGAGTCTGTTACCTTCGCTTTGGGGACAGGACGCAACGCCTATGTGCATCAAGTCGCGGGCACTCTTAAGGTTGAAAACACATCTCTTTCTCCCGGTGATGGTGCGAAAGTCGAAGGTATCCGTCACATCACCTTTAGTAATATCGGCAACGAAATCAGCCAAACACTGGTATTTGATTTACCCTAAAGTGCCGATTAACGACTCAAAAAGACTCGGCCTGCTGGCTTATTTGCGCCACAGGCCTAATGCTATGTACACTGCGCGCCTCTTGTTAATATTTGAGGCCGTATGCTGACTCTATCCAACAAAGTAGCGATTCCCGACAGTGAAATTGAGCTCACGGCCATCCGCGCCGCTGGGAAAGGCGGACAAAACGTCAATAAAATGTCGAGTGCCATTCATTTGCGCTTTGATATTCACGCCTCGTCACTGCCTGATGCCTACAAAACACGCTTAATGACGCTGTCCGATTCACGCATCTCCAAAGATGGCGTCGTGGTGATCAAAGCGCAAAACTACCGCACCCAAGAGCTAAACCGAGAAGACGCGTTAGAACGCCTCGCTACGCTAATTAAAAGCGCGATGGTGGAGCAGAAAAAACGCAAGCCAACTCGGCCAACCAAAGCGTCACAACGCCGCCGCGTAGAATCCAAAAAGCGTAAGAGCCAGACTAAGTCTTTGCGCGGTAAAGTGGCGCCTTAACCCTTTCACGCCACCACTTTATTCCGACCACCCGCTTTAGCCGCATACAAATTCGCATCTGCTTGGCAATTGATGTCTTGCGCACATTCTGATGCCTCGCTYTGCGTGACCCCGATACTGACCGTAACTGGAATGGCGCGCTGCTGATAAAAAATGGGGGTTTTCGCAATACGCTTACGGACTAAACGCCCATCGGTTTGTAGTGGTCAAGAAAAACTGGCCACCGGTTTATAGTTAATCCAGTATTTTTCCTCTGCCAGGTTCGGACTCATACCGCTATTATGCTGATGTGGCCTAAGTTGGCTGTAATACCCGATTAAATATTTCAGTATATGCGCTTGAGCCTGCGAAAATGAACGGTAACCATAAG
>NZ_MUET01000121.1:0-3638 GCF_001995685.1 Salinivibrio sp. IB282
ATTTAGTAGGGCTAATTATAAAAACCTGATAATATATCTAATATTATGGATGTGTAGATCTCATACGAGCAGTAGATTTCAAGGTAGTTGAACACCCTCTCCCCTAATTAATCGGTGCTTTTTTGACCGCCTCGTTGATTATCTGCTGAGCTGCTGGGGTTGAGTGTTACTGAACTAAAAGGTGTCCAGTCACGCGTTTCTTTAGCCCTACGCTCAGGATGCTTGGTTTTTGCCTGCTGATAGACGGCATGCCGTTTCGCTAACACCTGAGTATCCTGGTTGCGGTGTCTTTACGCTGGCGTGACGAACTGGGGCGATCAAATATCTGGACAACTATCCTGGCACCGGGGGCGGCATGCTGCGACAGAATGTGTCTGATTAAATCGGTTTAACTGATTGTTTTATATGCGACGCATTTTGCCTTTTTGTGATGGTAGGCTCAGTTATGAAATGGAACCGCGATCGCGGCTTGTTTGTGAAAATAGGCAGGTAAATAATAGTGGAAACATCATYAGACAGCGAAACATTTATGACAACCCGTCCGCCTAAAAGTGACTCGCTAAGGCTTGCATTCTTGTTATTGCGCCACCTTTCACACCGGATCAAACAAACCGCAGGCGATCTACAAAAAGCCGTTGCCAGCGATGGGATAGAACGCAATATCCGTACCATTCAACGTAACTTAGAGATGCTTAAGATGGAGGCCCGATGAAAATAAGCCCTGCAACCTTTCATCATGATTACGCGTAAAAACCGAAGAAGCGATTACAATAGCAGTAGATAATTAAACTATGTCATTCGATACATTCAAGAAATATAGTTACGGGACAAAAATGCAAAAAATTGGATTGATGTTTTCAGGGGGGGGAGGTAAAGGCGCTTATGAAGTTGGTGTATGGAAAGCCCTAGAAGAGTTGAATCTAGCGAGTAATGTTTTTGCCGTGTCGGGTACATCAGTAGGTGCATTAAATGCTGCCCTTTTCGCACAAGGTGATCTACGAAAAGCGGAGTCAGCTTGGCTAGAAATGAGACCTGAGGATGTTTTAAGTTTTAACGCAGAAAATATTGTAAAAAGTCTACTATATGCAGGGATTAAACTCACTTATCCTATGATCAGAGCTATTGAGGTTATGGCAATGACAGGGGTTTTTTCGAGAGATGGTTTGCTTAGAATTATACGAGGCTACCTTGATAATATAGAGATAAATAAAAGAGTGATTCCTTGTTACGTCTGTGCAGCGGAGTTGCCTAACATCCAAGAAAAATATTTCTCTTTACATGATTATCAAGAAGAAATAGTAGAAGACATATTACTTGCATCTTCAGCTATACCATTTTTATTTCCAAGGCAAACAGTGAATGGTAAGCAATATTGGGATGGTTTCTTAGTAGACAACACACCGATAAAGCCACTTTTGGATGATGGATGTGATATTATTATTTCAGTTTTTCTCAATCGTATGGAAGTTCTTCCAAAGAAAGACTTTAATAATTGCAAGATCATACCCATATATCCACAGAGTGATATTAAAGGGGCATTAAATTTCACGTCTTCAAAAGACAAGATGCAGTGTGGATTTGAAGATGCGATGAAGTTGCTGTCACCTATTGTTGGTTTGGTCGAGGATAATCATAATCGTAGGCATTGTTTTTTGAAGATAATGGCGCAAGATCTATATTTCCAATCAGAGAGTGAGCTCTTTGAGGAAAATAAAAATTCATTAATAAAAACAAAATATAAACTTAATAAGGAGATGGATAAATGGTAAAAAACACACCGATAAATGTGGATGACACGCTTCATTCTCAGACTAATGAATTTATTGATGATTTAATATTGAAATATGGTGAAAATGAGAAGTTATTAAGTTTGATGGCTTTAGAAGCTACAGCATTAGCTACATCAGTATCGGCGCGAGGCCAAGAAATAGAGGAGCAAAGCCATATATCTCGATTATGGAGAAGCTTTACAGGTAAGAACCAAAAAATATTCGCCAGAAATGATCAGGACTTAGCTAAAAGCCAATATATAGGACAACAGATCCTCAATAAACTTTCAGAAAACAACCTACTTACTTATGAGATCGTAGTTTTGTTGGGGAATAAGGTCAATCGTATAGCGGAGCAGGTCAATGAAACGCAAAACGCGTTGATTACGCTTAATCAAGATCTTACTGTTTTTTTCTCATCAGTTCGAAAAAAGATAGAAGAAAATATCTCTAATTTAGAAAGGAATGATAACTTATTGTTTTGGAAGGAAACAATATTATTTCATCCTGCGTTGCAAGGTAGAGGATATAGTGATTTAACTAGGTTAGAAAAAATAATCTGTCTCGCTAACGATTTTTACCAAAATACTCAAAAAAAGTGGAGTTTTCAGGATCTTTCTTTCCTTAAGTCTGTTATAGAAGCTGTCAACGAAGATCCTAATGAGAGTGTGGTATTAAGAGATATATGTCAAATTTGTAAAGAAAAACCACTGTTACTTAACAGGCTTTTTCAAGGAGTTGATGAAAATCCTAAGTTAGAAGAGATTAGATTGCTAATGCCTGTATTTATGAGCGTTGGTCAATTAAAGCGACTTAATGATAGTGATGAATATATTTTCAATGCGCTTTTAGAATGCTCTCCGAATATATCAGAGGAAGATGCCTATTGGGCATTATCAGCTAAGTATGTTCAACAAGTTACCGGAATCGATCTCAACAAAGAAGTGTCTTTTTTTGATGCGATTATGATCTTGGTTGAGGATCTAGTTTGCTATTCTAAATTTCATGGATTTCCTGACTCTATAGAGTCTGAAGGTGAGATTTATGAATCAATTGTTATCGAGACTAGTGAGCCGGAAAAACTTATTCCAGATATTGACACCATAAAGCTTTTAGCTGAAAAAGGCGATGTTTCAGCAGAGTATGCACTCGGCCGAGCATATTATTTAGGGGAAGACGTACCTGAAAATAAGCATGTTGCTAGGCGGTGGCTAAGAAAGTCAGCAGAAAAAGGAAATGTAAATGCACAGGTGCTACTAGGTAGAGATGACTTAAGGGAACACCGTTTAACGGGAAAAGTTGCTTACTGTCGCGAAAGTAAAATCAATCCTTGGCTAGAAAAAGCAATGCAGCAATCTCATCCAAGTGCATTCTATTATACTGTAGAAAATTGGGAACCACCATTTGATCCTAATCCGCGTTGGTGGATAGAAAAAGCAGCTGAGCTAGGTCATGTAGAAGCGCAATATGAAATGTATGAATACAATACACCACTTGGTAACGCTCATGGGACAGACAATGAAAAACTAAAAATCAATGCAGACTTCTGGTTAAGTAAAGCTGCACAGCAGGGAAGTGTAAATGCATTGTGTGAGCTAATTAGACGCTCAAACAACGTGAAAAACAAAGACTTCTCAGGTAATGAAAAAGAAAAGTACTGGTTTTCACTGATATTGGATGCGGCAGAGTATGGAGAGCACCAAGCTCTGTGCTTTTTAGGTGACTGCTATTCTAAAGGTATCTACGTGGAAAGGGACTTTGAAAAAGCGATACTTTATTACACAAAAGCAGATGAAGAAGGTAATATTGGCGCTGCTTCTCGTAAAAAAGGTTTATTAAGAAAAATGTCACGTTAAATCACTGTAGCCC
>NZ_MUET01000122.1:0-3576 GCF_001995685.1 Salinivibrio sp. IB282
CTCACGCGTCTGTGGCATTGGGCCATCAGTTGCCGCAACAACCAGGATACCACCGTCCATCTGCGCCGCACCGGTGATCATGTTTTTCACATAGTCAGCGTGTCCTGGGCAGTCAACGTGTGCGTAGTGGCGAGTCGGTGTATCGTACTCAACGTGAGACGTTGCGATGGTGATACCACGATCACGCTCTTCTGGTGCATTATCGATTGACGCGAAGTCACGAGCAGCACCGCCGTGTACTTTTGCAAGTACCGTACAGATAGCGGCAGTCAGCGTAGTTTTACCATGGTCAACGTGGCCGATAGTACCAACGTTAACGTGCGTTTTCGTACGTTCAAATTTTTCTTTAGACACGATCGTCTTCCTTCCTAGTTGTGAGTTAAAGGACTTGGCCTAGTAACTCAGAAGTCAGTGTTTGATGCCGACCATGATGTCGGCATCTGGACCAAAATAATTAGCTACGCTCTGCGATCAGGGCGTCAGCGATGTTCTTCGGCACTTCACCATACTCGCTAAATTCCATCGAGTAAGATGCACGGCCTTGTGTTGCACTACGTAGGTCAGTAGCGTAACCGAACATTTCAGACAGTGGAACCTGGGCGCGTACGACCTTCAGACCCGCTGGGCCTTCGTCCATACCGCCAATCAGGCCACGACGACGGTTCAAGTCACCGACAACGTCACCCATCCACTCTTCTGGCGTGGTTACTTCAACCTTCATCATTGGTTCAAGCATAACAGGTTGCGCGTCGTGTGCACCTTTCTTGAATGCCATTGATGCGGCGATCTTAAACGCCATTTCGTTGGAGTCAACATCGTGGTAAGAACCATCGAACAAGGTCGCTTTAACGTCGAGCACTGGATAACCGGCGAGTACACCGTTAGCCATCTGCTCTTCGATACCTTTAGCCACCGAGCTGATGTATTCGCGTGGAATCACACCACCAACGATTTCGTCAACAAAGACAAAGCCTTCGTTTGGCTCTGAAGGTTCGATCTTCAGCCATACGTGACCGAATTGACCACGACCACCAGACTGCTTCACGAATTTACCTTCAACTTTGGTGCTACCACGGATGGTTTCGCGATAAGCAACCTGAGGCTTACCAACGTTACACTCTACGTTGAATTCGCGACGCATACGGTCAACGATCACGTCTAGGTGAAGCTCACCCATACCTGAAATCAGGGTCTGGCCAGACTCTTCGTCAGACTCAACGCGGAAAGATGGATCTTCTGCCGCCAGTTTACCTAGCGCGATACCCATTTTCTCTTGGTCAGCTTTCGACTTAGGCTCAACCGCGATTTGGATAACTGGATCAGGGAATTCCATGCGCTCTAGGATAACTTTTGAATCCATTGCACATAGGGTGTCACCCGTGGTTACGTCTTTCAGACCAACACCTGCAGCAATATCACCGGCGCGGATTTCTTTGATCTCTTCACGCTTGTTAGAGTGCATCTGTACGATACGACCCAAACGCTCACGTTTTTGCTTCACTGAGTTGTACACAGTGTCGCCCGAGTTAACCACACCAGAGTAAACACGCATAAAGGTCAGCGTCCCTACGAATGGGTCAGTCGCGACTTTAAATGCCAATGCTGAGAAGGGTTCTTTGTCGTCTGCGTGACGTGCGATTGGGTTACCGTCTTCGTCTTCACCTTTGATTGACTTCACATCAATCGGTGATGGCAGGTATTCGATAACCGCATCCAGTACTGCCTGAACGCCTTTGTTCTTAAACGCAGAACCACAGGTTGCCAGTACGATTTCGTTATCAAGGGTACGCTGACGCAGAGCTTTTTTGATTTCTTCTTCAGACAACTCACCTTCTTCAAGGTACTTGTCCATCAGCTCTTCAGAGGCTTCAGCAGCAGACTCAACCAAGAAGTTGTGCCACTCTTCTGCTTGTTCTTGAAGTTCAGCTGGAATGTCTTCATAGGTATACGTCATACCCATGTCTGCTTCGTTCCAGTTGATTGCTTTCATTTTGATCAGGTCAATCACGCCCTTGAACTCGTGCTCTGCACCAATGTTCAAGTGAATTGGCACAGGGTGTGCGCCAAGACGGTTTTTGATTTGATCAACAACGCGCAGGTAATCAGCACCCGCACGGTCCATCTTGTTGACGAATACCATACGCGGTACTTCGTATTTATCAGCCTGACGCCATACGGTTTCAGACTGAGGCTCAACACCTGATGAACCACAGAATACAACCACAGCACCATCAAGCACACGCAAAGAACGCTCAACTTCGATAGTGAAGTCAACGTGTCCAGGAGTATCGATGATGTTTACGCGGTGTTGTTTGAACTGCTGATCAGAACCGGCCCAGAAAGTCGTGGTCGCGGCTGAGGTGATGGTGATACCACGCTCCTGCTCTTGCGACATCCAGTCCATGGTAGCGGCGCCGTCGTGTACCTCACCGATTTTGTGTGACAGACCTGTGTAGAACAGGATCCGCTCGGTAGTCGTGGTTTTACCGGCGTCTACGTGAGCACAAATACCGATGTTACGGTAGCGCTCGATAGGGGTTTTACGAGCCACAATAGTATCCTCTTGCTAAGGTTAACCTTAGAAAATGGGTTTGGCGTGCCCCGAGTGGGACACGCCATGAAGGCATTACCAGCGGTAATGTGCGAACGCTTTGTTCGCGTCTGCCATACGGTGAACGTCTTCACGTTTCTTAACAGCAGTACCTTTGTTTTCTGACGCGTCTAGCATCTCGCTTGCTAGGCGCTGAGCCATAGATTTTTCACCACGCTTACGAGCGGCTTCAACCAACCAACGCATAGCCAGTGCGTTACGACGTACAGGACGTACTTCTACTGGCACTTGGTAAGTTGAACCACCTACACGGCGAGATTTAACCTCGACCGCTGGGCGTACGTTTTCAAGAGCTTGTTCGAATACAGCCAAGTGCTCTTTACCAGAACGCTCAGCCATGATGTCTAGTGCACCATAAACGATTTTTTCAGCCGTTGACTTCTTACCGTCAACCATCAGGATGTTTACAAATTTTGCCAGCAATTCTGATCCGAACTTAGGATCTGGAAGAATTTTACGCTGACCAATTACGCGACGACGTGGCATGGATTATCTCCGTTGTCTTCTTCAGGTTTTATCCAAAACTTTTCAGTTTTTTCAAAATTCAATTGTTTGAGTGTTTGGCCTTACTTAACGGAATCCATTAAGACTTAGGACGCTTCACACCGTACTTAGAACGACCTTGTTTACGGCCGTTAACGCCTGCACAGTCAAGTGCGCCACGAACAGTGTGGTAACGCACACCCGGCAAGTCTTTAACACGACCGCCGCGGATAAGCACAACACTGTGCTCTTGCAGGTTGTGGCCTTCACCACCAATGTAAGAGGTGACTTCAAAGCCATTGGTCAAACGCACACGGCATACTTTACGCAGTGCAGAGTTTGGTTTCTTTGGAGTAGTGGTGTAAACACGAGTACATACACCACGTTTTTGTGGACACGCTTCCAACGCAGGCACGTTGCTTTTCGCAACTTGCTTCAAGCGTGGCTTGCGAACCAGCTGGTTAATAGTTGCCATTAAATAG
>NZ_MUET01000123.1:0-3471 GCF_001995685.1 Salinivibrio sp. IB282
ACCTCGTGCTGGGTGGAATGGTGGCGTATCACTCAACCCCATGGCGAAACCGGCGCGCCAACGTGAAACCAACCATCTGCGCGCGATTTACCGCTGGCACCCGGAATTTGCGGGCAGCGCGTTTATTAATTACCTCGGTGATGAAGTGCGTGACTACGACAACGCCATGATTGAAGGCGGCGATGTGCTAGTCATTGGCCGTGGTGCGGTGTTAATTGGCATGTCCGAGCGCACCACCCCACAAGGGGTTGAGCAACTGGCACGTAGCCTGCTGTTCAGTGGCCAAGCCAAAGAAGTGATTGCAGTGCAACTGCCGAAAAATCGCTCGTGCATGCACCTAGATACCGTGATGACCCACATGGACGTGCACACCTTCTCGGTTTATCCCACCGTGATGCGCCCCGACTTGCCATGCTGGCGCCTGACCCGCAAAGGCGAAGACGGCCTTAACGTAGACGCGCAGTCTTGCTACCTCACCGCGATTGAAAAAGCACTCGACGTCGGGCCGTTAAACATCATTACTACCGGCGGCGACAGCTATGCCGCCGAGCGTGAACAATGGAACGATGCCAACAACGTGCTCACGGTCAAACCTGGGGTGGTGATTGGTTATGAAGGCAACACCTACACCAACGAGAAATACGACAAAGCCGGTATCAAGGTGTTGTCCGTCCCCGGCGACCAGCTAGGACGAGGCCGTGGTGGCGCGCGCTGTATGAGCTGTCCGCTCGAGCGCGACGGTATCTAAGGCTCTCCGGTTTAACGTTAGCCGCTGCCTCGCCAGCGGCTTTATTTTACCGTCTACTGTTATGTTTACTGGCAAACTCCTACATTCACGCCCGCCAACCGAAATTTAAGCCGCATCATCACTTCTTCATCATTATCAGGATGTTATTAAAGATCGGCCGAAGACTCGGCAAAAAGGCCTCATTCTACTGTCATACTTTTTGATGAGTGAGCATTTACTCTAGTACCAGAAATAATTAACGTCGCCACAAGGCGACACGTTTTTTGTGAACGATACTCTCACCTCGGCGCTTTACACATAGCGTGTTAGGACACAGACATCGCACTATACAAACGTTAGTTCGCTAACGTCAGTTGCAGTACACAAGAGGACATGCGATGAATAAGAAAATACTGATTTCGCTGCTATTAGTCGGCTTTACCCACACTTTTACCCCCGCTTTTGCCGGCAATGCAGATAACCGAGTGGTCACAGTCAAGCGTGACACCGCCAAACAGCTTAGCCGAGACTATGCGCAAATCGCCCCAACGCTACAGCGCAACATTAATAGTTATGGCTTAAATGCCCCCTTGTCGGCACTGACAAAGCCTCAAGCGCGCAGCTCACGCAGCAAGCGCAGCCTGGATACTCAGCTACACAGCGCTGACCGTGCGTTGCGTGAAGCGCAAGGCGTCGAAGACGTCGCCGACCAACTGCTCGAAGTACGCTTAGCCGACCCCAGTATGCTGGCGCGCTGGCAGGCCGGCCAAGCGCCTTTGTTTGCTTTTGAACCGGCAGGCGATGAAAAGACCTGGACCCAAATCGAAGCATTTGATATCGAAGGCAACACCCATTGGCTAGACGTCTATCAAATGCCAGACCGCCCGGTATTGGTGGTGGATACCAATGGTAAAGCGTCTCTTAAAGCCGGTCTGGAAGTGATGCGTCGCACCTTGGCCGAGCAGAACCCTGCCCCACGGATGCGCCGAAGTGCGCGCATGATGGCACAAGAGCCCGCGGAGCCGATTGATACCACKGTGCTAAAAACCATTCGCCTGGCCGACGACAAAGAACCGTGGATCTCCGGTGCGGCAGAAGTGTATGCCATTGTGACTGGCGTGAACCCCAGCCGCGACGAACCGATGCTCGATATTGTCGATATGCCTTATTTGGATTACGACAAAACCACCTATTATCCTAATCAGGTGATGATCCACTGGGACCGCTATCGTTGGGGCGCGGCAGACGTGATCTTGATGGAGCAAGACGATGGCACCAACTACAAAGAGCTGGCGCTGAAACTTAACGAGGTGGCGAGCGACATCCTAGCCGCGATCCCCGACTTGGAAGCGCAAGCCTATGGCGTGGTCACGCAAATCACCGGAAAAATCATCGAAGCCATCCCCGACGGCTGGCTGACCAACGATGATGACTTTGTCGATGTGTACTACACCCTACTCAAAGACCGCGAATACCGCGACCACCCCAGCGCCGGCGGCAACACCATCGCCACCTGGGAGCCACTGACCATCGAACCGACAAAGTAATGGTGGACTGGAGATAGAAAGCCAAAACGCAGCCGTGGGGCTGCGTTTTTTCACTGTGACGTTACTGCCCTGGATCTCTATTACTCGTTCCCACGCTCCTGCGTGGGAATGCATACGAGACTTGAACCATGAACTGAAATCGTTACAAAATCTTCAAGCCGAACTTGTCGAGTTTGGTTACTCTGATTCTGCTGAACGGATCTCTGTTCTTACACGCTCGGACCCCGTCATACTTGGCAAGCCCTATAAAAGAAGTGATCGTTTCATCTAGCTACCCTAATTTAAGTGCCAATCTAACTGACTTTTTATTACACAAAAATGCGCAAAAAATGCAGCTTTCAACATTTTTACGCGCATAAAAGTGTATAAATTAACACTTTTATGCTCGTCATAGTGTATTCATTGAGAGGAGAAGCGGGAGCAAGCAAGTCAACAACTTGTAGCGTTGATTGGCATTAGCGCGTTTATACGCCGGTTATTCGGATGTGTGATGATGAGACACATTTTCCAGCCGTTCTGCCAGCCACATTTTAATGATTGACTGACGTGTTACGCCCACCCGGCTAGCCTCACGATCTAATGAGGCTAACATCCACTCGGGGAAGTCCACGTTCACCCGTTTCTGGGTTTGTCTTGGACGCTTAGCTTTCGATAGAGCAAGATCATCTACAATGTCATCGTCACTCTCAAACTTGGCATCAAATTCATGCGCTTTCATATAAGCTCACCTCCGCTTTCCGTGAACGCCTGACAGAAATGATCCGAATATTGTTGCCACGATATGTGATTACGCCAGACCAATACTTACGGTTTAACAGCCCGAGCACCACATACCCTGGCTCATCGCTTGTCTTGGCAGGAATTTCAATAAGATAAGGATCGTCCCACAAACCTTGCGCGGTCTGGAAGTCAATTCCATGCTTCGTCGCATTTAACCTGCTTTTGTTCTCATCGAATTCAAATCCACCCATGAGTAAAAATTATACTCTTTTTGCATACTGTGCAACCTACTAGCAAGTGGTATTGACTCGTTCCCACGCTCCTGCGTGGGAATGCATACGGAACTCGAACCCTGAACAGAAGTCGTGACAAAACTATCGAGCCGCACTTGTCGAGTTTGGTTGCTCTGATTCTGCTGAACGGGTCCTTGTTCTTACACGATCTAACACCRTGGCCAATGTTAGTGGGCCATTACAA
>NZ_MUET01000124.1:0-3443 GCF_001995685.1 Salinivibrio sp. IB282
TAGTTTATCTAATCCTAAAGCCAGCGTCGGACACGAGCTGCATAAGCGTCAAAATCATCAGGCCATTGGCGTGATAAACGGGCTTCTTCAGCAGGAATAAATGTGGCGGATAGGTAGGCCATAAAAGCGGGAATCATCCCCCAGCACCATAGCGCATTAAAATACAGCCCAGCCGCAGCGATGATCAGTACCAACGCCAGATACATGGGGTTGCGGGTATAACGATAGATCCCAGTGGTCACCAACGCTGAAGGCATTTGCAGCGGATCAAGTGTGGTGTGATGGCGATGGAACGCCCATTTAGCGGCGGCTAATAACCCCACAGCTAACCCCAGAGGCAAGGCAGCCCAAACCGGCGCACCCAGCACCAGCGAAAAAGGAAAGAAATGGCTCAGTAATAAACCAATCGCAACCGCAATGAGCATCGCCACAGGGGGCAATGGGGGAAAGAGATAATGCCATGTTTGCACACGCATGACTCGTCCTTGAGCAATGACTGATATAATGGCAATAATGTAGCGAATATGGGCAGTGATTGTCACTGCCCTGCGAGCAATTTAGCCCATTTTTATCGACGAATGTTTAATCTTGCTCAATATTGAGACGATGCTTGCCGTGCTCAATCTTTGCCTTAAGATAGTTACGATTACCGTCTTTAAGGTGGGCTTTGGTGCCAATCACTTCTTTGAGAGTAATCCCTGCCGCTTGTAGCTCTTCGATCTTTTTGGGGTTATTGGTAATCAAGCGAATACGGTGAGCGTCTAACGCTTTTAGCATCTGCGCCGCTTCGGAAAAATCACGCAAGTCATCGGCAAACCCCAAGTGGTTGTTCGCTTCATACGTCGTCATCCCTTCGCTTTGTAGCTTGTAGGCATCCAGCTTGTTATACAGCCCTATCCCGCGCCCTTCTTGGCGCAAATAAAGAATAATACCGCCATCTTCACCCATCTTTTGGATGGTTTCTTCAAGTTGCTCACCACAATCGCATCGAGAGGAATGGAAGACATCACCGGTTAAACACTCGGAATGCATACGAACTAAAGGCGGATCAGCTTTCTTATCGGCTTGTTGGAAAATTAGCGCGACGTGCTCTTGCTCAGATTCTAAACCATGGAAGGAAAGGATCTCTGCTGGGATCTGACTTCCCACCCCGACTTTCAACGGCACTCGGGCCCTAACTTTAACCATTCTGCGTCTATCTCTTACTGCTGATACCCGATTGAGGGCGCTAACATTACTACACCCACATCAGTATGCCAATTCAAAAATGTTATATTATAACATTTATGGGGAGGATGCGATAACATCGTGTTGGGAGGCACCTGTCGCGTTGTCTCTACCCTCATCACTGCAAACGCCGCACCACCGCAGCCGGATTACCAGCCACAATAGAAAAGGGTTCGATGTCCGCATCAACCACTGATCCGGCTTCAATCACTACCCCTTCACCGAWCGCCGCACCCGCTTTTATCACGGTATTTCCCTCGATGATGACGTTATTACCGATGATGACATCTTGAGAGGACTCGCATTCACCTCGGGCAATGTCTAGCGGTAATACGCGATGACGCGTGGTATAGATCCCCACGTTAGGGCCAATACTCACATTATCGCCAATACTGACGTGCGCGCCGTCTAAAATGGTGCAATTGGGACCGACGCTTACATTACTGCCAAGATGAATATTCATCCCATAATGGCAAAAGAAAGGCGCATCGATTTCAACGTTATCGCCAATACGGGCGAATAGCTTGGTGGTTACCACGGCTAAAC
Organism: Salinivibrio sp. IB282; assembly: GCF_001995685.1. Classification (NCBI taxonomy): domain Bacteria; kingdom Pseudomonadati; phylum Pseudomonadota; class Gammaproteobacteria; order Vibrionales; family Vibrionaceae; genus Salinivibrio; species Salinivibrio sp. IB282. The sequence continues at coordinate 1,774 of NZ_MUET01000124.1, forward strand.
TGGCGGCATCTTCAGGATCAAGCCGATTAAACTGTTGGCAAAGTCGACGCGCGGCATATCGAAACAAAGTCAGCTCTTCATCCGCGGGACAATAAGGCAGGCCGCGTTGCATTTTTTCAAACTCTGTCATCGGCGCTACCCTTGATGCGGCATTTGTAACGACGTTGACTCAAAGCCGGGGTTATCCACTGTCGACAAAGAGACCAGCGAGTCACCGTATTCACGCAAGAATTGGTTTCCCAGCGAGGCCCCCAGCTGATAGTCGGCTTCTAATGCCGCCGGCTTACTCAGCAAGGCACTGCTTTGCAGCGGCGCGCTCGGCGCAATTTGCACTATCTGAGCACGCGCTGGCGGTGACGCCAAAAACTGCAGTTCACTTTGGTAGCTTTGGTAATGCGTGGTCAGCATCTTGAGCATTTCCGTATTCAATGGTTTGCCCGATAAAGACTGCAACCGATAAATCGTGTCACCACCAAACAGCCAACGACCACCATTTTGCATCGCTTTTTCTTTCATGCTGTCGCGCACACGATTAACCAGTTGCTCGCGGCTAGACTTATAGCGCTCTGATAGTTCCCCTAGCTGCTTACTCAGCTCTTTCTGGAAGGTTTCAAAGCGGGCGAGTCGATATTTCGACTCAAAATTTGATAGATAGTCGGAGAGCTTAAATTGCGGTCTTTTCGTCTCAAAGCGTTCGCGCAGTGTCTCAAGAAAGCGGCGGTTTTCGTCATCGCGCTTTTCTTGTTCTATCACAGGCTCGGTACGTACAACCACAATAATATCGGCCCCGCGCGCGAACGCCTCCTTTACCGGGATCGCCGCAGTGACCCCGCCATCGACATAGCGGTGCGACCCGATAGTCACCGGATGCGGGTAAAGAAGCGGTATCGCACAGGTCGCTTTCAGAGCATCTGGCCAGCTGTCTTCTGTCAGTGAGAAAAAGGCCGGTTGCAATGTATCGACGTCTGTCGCACACGCGTAGGCATAGCGGCTTTGCAGGTGGCGCCGCGCGGCTTCCATATCTAACGCGGTTTCTTTGCCCGGCAAGGCCGTATCGAGCGCCCAATCCAAGTCCATGTAATGCTGGCGACGCACATACTTCATCAAATGGAAGAAGCGCTCTTGCGTGGTGAGCTGCGTAATAAAGCGGTAGCCATATTGATATTGCTGACACACATACGCGCTCATATTAAGCGCGCCTGCTGAGGTGCCAAAATAAAGCTCAAAAGGATCAAATCGGTGGGTTAAAAAAGCATCTAGCACACCGGCTGTAAAAATGCCTCGTTGTCCGCCCCCTTGAAGCACTAGGGCGATGCGCTGCGGCCGCGCGCGCGTCCCGCTCTGTGCACTAGCGGTCAACGCGTTGTCGGTCAATACCGTGGGCTGCACGGCTTGATTAGTTTCTACCACGTTCGCCCCTTACCATCACACTTAGCGTTATGCTTATGTTTTATTGAATATTTTTAGTTAGCTATAGCTCATAGTCTAACGCGTCGTGTGATACTGTGCTAGCGCTTAGCGCGCCGTGGCATCGTTATCGAGCTAGCGGCCACCTCGGTGATGTTTATGCCAGCACCGCCACGGCGGCAAATGTAAAAATAAGGCCGAGTGCGCAGGCTGTCGTCAGCAATGCATAAGTGAGGGTCGTATTCATGATGTGCTCCTAGATG
>NZ_MUET01000125.1:0-3410 GCF_001995685.1 Salinivibrio sp. IB282
GTTATTTATGCGTAGCTATTACTTTCTTTTTGTTATTTATGCGTAGCTATTACTTTCTTTTTTTTGTGCTACTTGGATTTTTATGGATTAAATAACCTTGGGTGCACTTCTTTTACGGTGCTGAAGGTTGAGTTAAAGATGAGTTTATGTGCAAGTTGTGATTATTTAGTCAATTAGCTGCTTTGCGTGTGGTGAATAAAACTCAAAATATAGCGGATAGATGAATAGGTAAAAATCAACCTATTTATTGTCTTATATCAATTTATAACGATGAGCCGGTAGGTAGGGCAGGGCACGCAGCAGGTGCCCAGTCTAGAGAGGTGATTAGTTTTTTTTGTTCTTAACCGGCTTGGGGAGCACAATCATGTCACATTCGGCGAAGTGGTCTTGAAATGCACGGTTATTAATGTCGAAAAGAACAACCAGATTCCCGAGGCCAAAGCAGGCAGTGGCCAAACGAATAATGGCTTGAGTGGGACGAATGTTGCTGCCATCGGTATTTTGTAACCTAAGCCGCCACGCGCGCATGCCCAGCGTTTGTCCGGCTTTACACCAAAAGTAGCCATAAAAACCACCGATGACACAGGCCAGATACGCAGTATAAAGTGGATTGACTATCGGGTGATGAGTTAAGAAATCACTGATGTCTTGGTAAGGGGCAATCGACATGCCTAGCACTTGTGCTAGGGCGAGTATTGCCATCATTCCCCCTCCGGCGAGCATGAGCAAAGCCGCCACGACGAGGAGATCATAAAGCCAAGCGGCTAAACGCCGGAAAAAGCCTGCGGTTGGGCAAGCGATAGAAGAAGTTTGCATTTGATTGTTCACACCCCAGTACTCAATTCGGTGCTAGCCTAGCATAGACCGGCAGACAGTGAGTAAGCTTATACCTCGGTTTTGCGATGTCTTTTGGGGACAAATTCAGCATCAATGTGGCTGAATGGCTTGAATTGGTTAAAAATAGTGCGAACGAACGGATTTTTATTTTTATTACTTGCACTCCAAAGGTCGGTACGTATAATTGCTCCCACTTGCCGAGATGGCGGAATTGGTAGACGCAGCGGATTCAAAATCCGCCGCCTTAACGGGTGTGAGGGTTCAAGTCCCTCTCTCGGCACCAAATCCCAAAAAAGCCCCAGTCAAAAGACTGGGGCTTTTTTCGTTGTGGGTAAAGATTAGCGCTGATCAGGTCACACTCCGCTACATTCCATCCCGCCAATTGTTACTTGCCAAGGTATGATCGCCGTCTGGGCAATAACAGGGAGTAGCAGTGTGCAAATGCGTTATCGAGACATTGCCAGCTGGATCGAAACACAAATTCAGCAGCGTGTTTGGCAAGTCGGTGATCGGATCCCTTCGGTGAGGGAGATGAGTCGGCTTCAACACGTTAGCCCAATGACGGTAATGAGAGCTTATGAGCAATTAGAAGCCGATGGTTGGGTTGAGGCGCGTCCGCGCTCTGGCTTTTTTGTGCGGCCTCATTATAACAAGCTCGCGGTGGATGCATTGGCACGACCACAAGCGCAATCTSAGTGGCTCGACACCCATCAAGATGTGTTTGATGTGATCAGTGCTAGCCATAAAGGCGCGTACTACCCATTTGGTTCAGCTTTTCCTGATCCTCAGTTATTTCCCATGCAAGCGCTTGGCCGTGCGATGGCGCGCGTGCTGCGTCAATCCTCTCATCCCGATCACTTCACGATTTTACCGCCGGGCGATATCGGCCTACGTCGACAGATTGCACAGCGTTATCTCCGCCAAGGAATTAAAGTCAGTATTGATGAAATCATTATTACTAATGGGGCAATAGAGGCATTGAGTCTGTCTCTAGCGGCAGTGACGAAGCCAGGAGATAAGGTGATTATTGAAGCCCCCGCGTTCTACGGGGTGCTGCAGACACTCGAACGTTTACAGCTTGAAGCCGTTCCCGTCGCGGTTGATCCTGAAACAGGGGTCGATATCCATGTACTGGAACATGCCTTAGCGTCCCACTCGATCAGTGCGTGTTGGTTGATGAGCAACTTCCATAACCCCACCGGTGCATCGATACCTGCTCCGCGTAGGCCTGATGTCGTCAACTTATTGGCGACGTATCAAGTACTGTTAATAGAAGATGACGTCTATGGGGAGCTTTTCTTCGCCGAAGCCAGACCGATGCCGCTTAAAGCGTATGATACACAGGGCGGCGTACTGCACTGTGGCTCGTTTTCGAAACAGCTGGCCCCCGGATTCCGTGTTGGTTGGATAGCGGCAGGCTGTTATGCGATGCAAATAGAGAAGCGCCAGTCTGTATCGAGTTTGGCAGTCGGCGCACCTAACCAAYTGGCGATTGCCGATTATCTAAAGCAAGGTGGTTATGATTCGCATCTACGGCGATTGCGCGAAACCTTGTTTGCCCGTCAAGCGTTGATTCGAGCAGAACTCAAGGCACTGCTACCGGCCTCTACACGGATTAGTCAGCCTAAGGGAGGCTACTTTTTATGGGTTGAGCTCGATAAGCGCGTCGATACGCACATACTTTTTCAAGCTTTGAGGCCATATGGCGTGACTATCGCACCGGGGGCACTGTTTGCCAGTGACGGACGCTTCAATCACTGCTTTCGACTCAATGTGTCGGTTGTGGGTAGGCAAAACACAGGGGCGCTAAATAATCCTCAAAGCTTGGAGGGGCTCAAACAGATTGCGACGTCGCTCTCAGCTTTATCTGTGCAATCAACTGTCACAGCTGAATACTGAACTATCTGTACTAATCCTCAGCGTGTCTCCCTCGATAGACTCAATGCGTGCACAACATTAAGGGGGAAAGGATGAAATCAGAACTCAGTATGATGGTCGTTGCGATAATTTGCGCGGCTTTATTGATCCTTGGCCATGTCATCATCATAGAAACACTTGCCTACTATACTTGGGCACAATGGACAGCTGGAGCGATCCCTTTTGTTCTTTTGCTGATGGCGTGGGGCTCAGTACGCTACTGCCGAGCTAAAGAGCGCGCGGAAGAAAGACGGCAATCACACTCGCACTAACGATTGAGCACACAAGGGCGCGTGAGGACCAGCCACCTTATGCGCTCGCCACCAAGAAAAGCGCCTTTTGGCTACCTTTGCTTGTTTTGTGAGCAAACAGGTAGCGAGGCGCTTTTTTTTTATATTTGGGGGTTGCGGGAAAAACTGAGATCTCTATACTGCGCTTCCTGTTGACGGGGCAACGAGACGCAAGTCACGAAATGCCGACCACGAAGTCAACACGCTCTTTAACAATTTGACCTATGCAATCTGTGTGGGCACTCGTTAAGAATAGACAAAAAGATTTATTCGATGAACTGAGTGACCAAACGACAACTTTTACAGTTGTTCGGCACAGTCAATTCGTTTGTCTCTTCGGAGATAAACAGTAATCAGTATTCATTG
>NZ_MUET01000126.1:0-3247 GCF_001995685.1 Salinivibrio sp. IB282
ATTTTATGCATACCCATCTATGCCACTTTAAGTACTACAGAAGTAAAATACATTACTGATATTTTAAAGAAGGTGACTATATAATGAAAAAAATCCTATTTTTAGGTGGTGCGCCGACACAAATTCCACCAATAAAATATGCACTCGAGGAAGGTCATTATGTTATCACCTGCGATTATCTCCCGGATCATTCCGGCCACAGATTATCTAATCAGTACTATAATATATCAACGACTGATAAGGACGCGGTACTGGAGATCGCTCAAACTGAAAATATTGACGGTATTGTAGCGTATGCATCTGATCCTGCAGCTCCTACAGCAGCTTATGTAGCAGAAAAAATGGGATTGCCAGGAAACCCTTACAGAGCGGTGGAAATTCTTGCACGCAAAGACTTATTCCGAAAATTCCTTGCAGATAACCATTTTAACGTACCGCGTTCAAAATCATTTTCTGATAGTCAAGATGCGAAAAAATGGCTGAGTGAGATTGGTGTGCCTGCGTTCGTAAAACCTGTAGATTCATCTGGTAGTAAAGGCGTAACTCATATACAGAATCATGATGACCTAGAAAGCGCTTTTGAATACGCACTTCAGTTCTCACGTGAGAAGAAAGTGATTGTTGAAGAAAAGATTATTAAAACAGGGTATCAGGTTGATAGCGATATTTTCATGTTAAATGGAGAAGTGGTTTCTTGTACTTGGGGAAATCAGCATCAAGACTCAGAGTGTCATCCCTATGCGCCCGTTGCCATTAGCTATCCATCTGTACTTCCTGATTATATTCAACAAAAAGCTAAAAGTGTGATTAATTTAATACTGAATAATCTTGGCTTTAATTCAGGTGCCTTTAATGTTGAATTTGTTGTTGATAAAAATGATGAGGTATGGGTCATTGAAATTGGCCCAAGGAACGGCGGGAATTTGATTSCCCAAGTACTGAAATATGCTACGGGAGTAGATATGATTTCAGCGACAGTAGATGTCGCTCTAGGAAAAATGCCTAAGCAAATGATGCGTAATGATGTAGAAGGGTGTTGGTCCAGTCTTATTGTTCATTCTCGGAGCTCTGGCATGCTCAAGGATATATATTTTTCTGAAAGAGCAAAAGAGTATATCGTCGAGAAGGAAATTTATGCTAAACCAGGCGATAGAGTCAACAAGTTCAGCGGATCACACGACACGATAGGAATGATGATTTTAAAATATCCCAGCTTGGAGGTAATGTTGGATATGATCAACAATATGGAGCAGGATATTCGTGTCATCATTGAGTGATACCTTGGGCGGCTATATCGGTCTTGAGCTGCCCGATAACAATTATTTCTGGCTATCGGAAGCCCTTAAATTCAATTCAGCGAGAGCTGCATTCGCCAGTTTGGTGGAGCAGACACAAGCTCGTAGTGTATGGTTGCYGCGATATTTATGCGACACCATGAATACTATTCTGTCGGGCACAGAAGTGGAGCTTAGGTTTTATAACCTCACCGAAAGGTTCGAGATCAAAGATCGCCTGAGAATTGATGAGGGCTCTATCATTTTATTCGTGAATTATTTTGGTGTGTGCAACCGACAGGCCCAAAATGTCATCGAGAAGTACGGTGTCGATAATGTTGTAATTGATAATTCTCAGGCACTGTTTTGCGATAAATTTGATGCACTGGCTACCATTTACTCCCCCCGAAAGTTCTTCGGTCTTCCCGACGGAGGACTTCTGTTTTCGGACGATCCAAGAATCAAACAACTAGAACTCAGAGATACAACCTCCGAAAGCCGCATGGGGCATTTGATTAGTAGAGTGACGAAAAGTCCCGAAGCGGCTTATCAAAAGTACCAGGATGCCGAGAAAGGGATTGCCGAATTACCTGTTCTCGGCATGTCTAGACTCACGGAAAGGCTCTTGCGGTCCGTTAATTACGATGCCGCCAGAGTTGCACGTACCCGGAATGTGCAGTACCTGGACAAAAAACTCCGGGAATACAACAAGCTAAGTCTGGAGATCGGCGAGGAGATCGCTCCGCTGTGTTATCCGTTTCTTCCAAACACAGCAACAGCCAGTCGGGCAGAATTGATTAAGAACCGTGTATTCGTGCCGAGCTATTGGCCGGAAGTTCTTGGGCGTTCAGAAGAAGGAAGCTTTGAGTGGGATATGGTCACAAACGGTTTGTTCCTGCCGTGTGACCAGCGCTATACCGAGGAAGATATGGAAAGGCTTGTAAGCCTCTTGACAATCAGAGAAAGGTTATTCACACATGGGTGCTCCTGAAAATCGGACAGAAAAATACGCACGAGTCTCTACACTTGAAATGCTACTGAAAGAACTCAACGGCAACCTCGCTGGCGCCAACGAAGCCTATCTGAAAAATTCGGAAGAGCGTTTTTCAAAAATCTTTCTGATGGGGCCGCATCGTTCGGGCAGCACTTTATTTATGCAATGGCTGGCCAACACCGGCCTTGCCGCTTACCCAACCAACATGCTCTCCCGCTTCTTCGGAGCGCCGTTGGTAGGCGCCAAAATCCAGCAACTGTTGACAGACCCGCGTTACAACTTCCGAAACGAAATTCTGGATTTCAACTCCGACATCAAATTCAGCTCCGACAACGGCAAAACCAAGGGCGCGCTAGCTCCAAACGAATTCTGGTATTTCTGGCGCCGTTTTCTACCCTTTAATGAACTGGATCACCTGCCAGCGGAAGAATTGCGAGAGAAAGGCAATCTTTCGGGCTTTCGGGATGAGTTAAACGCACTTGCGAACATCTTCGAAAAACCGTTCGCAATGAAAGCCATGATCATGAATCAGAACATCCCCGAACTAGCCGAACAATTCGACAAAGCACTGTTTATCTGGATTCGCCGCGACCCAATTTTCAACATCCAGTCAGCATTGGAAGCTCGCAAACGCCAGTATGGTGATATCAATACCTGGTACTCCTTTAAAATCAAAGAGTACCCCGAATTGAAGAATTTGGACCCTTTGGAATCCGTAGCGGGACAGATTGCTGCAATCAACCGTTCGGTTGAACAGGGGATTGCTGAACTGCCAGACAACCAAAAGCTGGTGGTGCAGTACGAAGACTTCTGCCAGCGCCCCGAACACTACTACAACGAGATTATAGACCGATTGATAAAGCAAAATGGTGTGGATATCGGTAGCATCCCTGAATATACCAGTGAGTCAAATTTCTCCAGTACTAATCACTGGCGATTAAATGAATACTCACAAGAGAGCGCTAGAGAGGCTTATGAA
>NZ_MUET01000127.1:0-3084 GCF_001995685.1 Salinivibrio sp. IB282
TTCGTGTTTTGACTGAAAAGTGAAGACACACCAAATTTTGCTTGGCGACCATAGCGCTTTGGACCCACCTGATTCCATGCCGAACTCAGCAGTGAAACGAAGCAGCGCCGATGGTAGTGTGGGGTCTCCCCATGTGAGAGTAGGACATCGCCAGGCTTGCTTTCTTGTTTTCAGATTTTTGGAAAAATCTGAAGGCAAAAACGCTTATCTTGCTGATTGCTCGATGCTTTTGATAACGATGATGCTCATGTATTGGCATACACTGCGCGTCTCGATTCAACACCCTCATCGCATCAAACAAGATAACCTAATTAGAGCTTAATATTGGGCTTTAGTTAGCAAACATTTAAGCATCAAAGCAATGATATGTAAGACTTTGATGAGAAAATACAGAGCCCTGACCTAACGGTCGGGGCTTTTTTGTATCTTGAGAGTCTAATAAGACTGCGTATCTCGCAGCAAAATTCTCGATCTATAGATCGCAATATAATTATTAAAGTAGATATGCGTAAAACGTTGATGAACTAAAATATGAGGTACTAACCATTCGGTTAGTTTTTTTTGTTGTAGGAATTGGCCTTAATAAACCGGTCATTAACTAATATGGCGATCCTAAAGGCTATATAAGCAAGATCGCAGCAAGCAATCATGTGCTGCTGCGATACGAATTAACGCGGAAGTAAGCAGCTTAATGCGATTTGGCTATCTACGAGCCGAATGCCGACAGCGACCATCTCGTCACAAGCAGATGATACCGTGCTGGGGTCAATGCCGCGACATGCTGCGAGGTTAACAATGACGTCAAAGCGGCCGCGCTTTTTCAATTGGATAGCCGTGGTTTTGACGCAGTAATCGGTTGCCAAGCCACCGACAATCACGGTTTCTACGGCTTGGCTGTGTAGCCACTCAATCAAGCCCGTACTGAGTTTCTCTTCAATATCATGAAAGCACGCACCGTAGGGGTGAAGGTCAGGCTCGATGCCTTTCCAAACCACATAGTCGTAATCGGTAACGGAAGGCAAGCCGTCGAGAGTTTCAAATCCTTTGGTACCGGGCACAGCATGCTTGACCCAAGTAAGGTCAGCGTTTTTGTGTGGCAACGATTGAAACATATCCGCGGGATCGTCGACGACCCAGACCGCATTAGTAGGATGTGCATCTTTGGTCAGTATACGTAAATCAGCCAACGCCGCCTGCTGGTTCAGAGCCTGCCCGATGGTGTCGCCCTCTGGCACAGGCAATTCATCAGGACAAAGCGGCGTGAAGGTGCATTGCGCATCCACATCAATCGCGGCAATTTTGGCTTGTTTCATTGCATCATCACCTAGAGTATCTGATTGAGTAAATGATCGGCCTTAACCCGTTTTATCCGCTTGAGCAGACGCTTGACTGGGGCTGGATAGTCTTCCATTTTTTCTATCTGTTTATAGCTGCCGACCAACTGAGTGTGTGCCAGAATTTTGTCGACTTCTTTCTGTTTCTGCGCTTCGAGTTGCTGATGCTTATCATGAATCAAGATGGCGTTTTCTAAGTCTAGCTTCCATGCGCGTGGATTCAGGTTATTACCTGTCAGCAACATGTATTGGCGATCGACCCAAATTCCCTTTAAGTGAAAACTGTTGTCATCGTGTTTCCAAATATGGATGTTTAACTGGCGTTTGGCAATCGCCGCTTCGTTACGACGTGCAAAGTGGCGCAGGTTGACTTCATACAGATAGGGGAGTGCCGAAATGGTCTTAAACGGTGCCTCTGGCGGCGAGTAAAAGTCATTGGCGGTTTTATCGCCAACAATGATGCTCACCGTCACGCCTCGGCGTAGTGCACGACGAATTTCTCTGACGACACTGCGTGGCGGATTAAAATAAGGAGTGCAAATCACCAACTCTTTTTGCGCGCTGGCAATCAAATGGCAGATATAGCGGTTGAGCTTGTTCTTACGCTTACCCAATCCGACCATAGGGGTTAGCCCGACTTGATCCTCGCGGAGAGGCTCATCATCATAGCGATAGCTCGCACGCTGCAGCTGGGTGCGAAACTCACGAATACTCGGCTTAAGTGCTTTGCTGTTGGGTCGGTCTGGCGAGGTGAGGCAATTGACCGCACTATCTGCTGTCAGGGTATTAACAATAAAGTCTGCCATGGTGTCGGCGAGCGCTTTATTGTTGAGCACATGATAGCGGTCGTATCGATATCTATTATGTTGCGCTAAATAAACATCGTTTAAGCTAGCGCCGCTGTAAAGCACTCTATCATCAAACACAAAGCCTTTTAGGTGCAGGACGCCAAACACCTCTCGGTTTCTGACTGGTACGCCGAGTACCTCTATTTTATGCGGGTAACGCTCGGCATAGGCGCGATATAATCCTGCATTGCCATCAGACTGTTCAGCACCGATCAGCCCTCGTTGTGCACGATGCCAGTCGACTAATACCTTGATATCAAGATCAGGATTGGCCTGCTTCGCTTCATAAAGCGCATCAAGCACGCTACGTCCAGCCTCATCATCCTGCAGATACAAGGCGACGAGGTAAATCCTGGATTTCGCCTTTTTTATTTCACAGAGCAAGCGCTCTCTAAACGAGACGGCATCTAATAAGGTTTCGAGATTGTCTGGCTGGTGCGCAATGGTAGGCAGGCGGTCGATAAGCTGCCGATTTGCGTTCGCTGAATCCATTGTTACCTCTTTTTGTTCGACGGCCAGAGTCGAGCGGTTTGATGCTAAACCCTGAATTATWCCAGAAATTAGATCAAGTCATGGATCACTGCGCGTAGCTTTGTTGTAAATATCACGCTTTAGGTGTGTATCTCATCGCGACTAAGTCTTTACCGCTATGACAGTAGCTCTGGTATCGCGCTGCCAATTCCTCTGGCAGGGCTTGTGTGTCCACACTGCTGAAACCGTGTTGCGCGTATAAGGCGGTCAATGGTCGAAATGCCAAGCAAAAGCTTGGACGCTGCGCCAATACGGGCTGGACGGCGTCGAGCAGTTGATGGCTTAACCCCGTCCCGCGCAAGTGCGGGTGCAGCAGCATGCCAGTGAGCAGTTGGTAGTCTTGACGCGGCTGAAAGCGCACCGCGCCACAT
>NZ_MUET01000128.1:0-2994 GCF_001995685.1 Salinivibrio sp. IB282
CTTTAATACAAATAGTGTCATAGTAAGAAGAAAGCAGTTTTCCGAGTGGGTACGCTTCCCGGAAGGTAGAACAAATCGGTCAGGAGATATTTATCTCTGGGTTTTATTGGTGACAAAAAGTAAAAATTTTTATTGGTGTAGCGACGTAGGCTCATATACCCACAAGGATGTCGTTGGTGTATCAAAAACCTCGGTGCCCGAAGAAACTATATTTATTGATATGGTAGAAGAGCTACGCTCAGAGCTCGGGGATGATGAGTTAAAGTTGCTTATAAAGTATAGTAATATGTTAATTAAATCAGCATTAATAGAAAAGAAAAGAATGCTTAAGAAGAGAAGTTGTAATATTTTTAAATGTTTTTTCTTCAGAGAAGAACCAATTTACAGCTTAAAGTGGTTACTGATCATATCGTTGCCTCGCAGAGTGATCCTCACGCTCGATAAGATAAAAGGTCAAGTAAATCTTGTAATTCGCGCAATTCTCAGTATGAAAAAAGCATGAAGGTCTTCTCCATGCTTAGGCTAGCGATTTAATGGCTAAGTTGTCACTTAAGGCTGAAAACCGTGCGTTATGCCCTATTTATTAATTAAAATAAGTGAAAGAAAAGGATCAATTCGTTGATCGTTTTCAGTACGATTTAATGGTCTCCTAACGTTTAGGAGATTAAAAATGACAGAAAATAAAAGTCCATTTATGCATTTTTTTCCATTATAGACATTCGCCAAGAAGGTAAAGTTGAACATACGTTATCAGGTATTATTTTGATAACGATTTGTGCGGTGTTGTCTGGTCATGATACCTGGAAAGGCATTAGTGATTATGGACGTAAGTAACGTGATTTTTTATTACGTTTTGGCTTCTCAGGTAAAACATCACCATCGGCAGATACGATTGCAAGAGTGATGGGAACCATCAGTACAAAAGCATTACAAAAAGCCTTCATAGAATGGATGAAATCGTGTCATGAATTAACGGATGGTGAAGTAGTTGCCATTGATGGAAAAACACTGAGGGGTTCATATAACCGAGCAACAGACGAAGCTGCGATTCATATGGTTAATGCGTTCGCAACCGCAAATGGTGTATGCCTCGGACAGTCAAAAGTAAATAGTAAAACCAATGAGATTACTGAAATACCTAAGTTGCTGGAATTGCTTGATATTTCTGGGTGTTTGATTACTATAGATGCCATGGGTTGTCAGCGAAAAATCGCACAGAAAATCATTAATAAAAATGCCGACTATTTGCTCGCTGTTAAAGGAAACCAAGGCAAGTTAGACAAAGCGTTTGATAATTATTACCGGCCTTCAATGCTTCAACACTTTGATGGTGACAGCTACTCATCACAAGAGAAATCGCATGGACGTTTAGAAACACGATGTGCACTTATCAATACCGATTTAAGTGTATTAGGTGATTTAGCTTATGACTGGCCTGAACTAAAAACGATGGGCATCATGGTGAGTCTTCGACAAGAAGGTAAACACGCCGACGAATCCGATATTTATGTGCGCTATTATATAAGTTCAAAAGCACTGACAGCGAAAGAGCTTCATGATGCCACTCGCTCGCATTGGTTAATTGAATCAATGCAGTGGCAACTCGATTTTGGGTTAAAGAAGATACCTTCCGAATTAGGGTGGATGATCGAGCGGAAGTTTTTTCACGAATAAGGAAAATGGTTTTAAATTTATTAAAGCAATAAAAGAGTTTCAAAGCCGGCATTCAACGTAAGCGAATGATGTGTGCGATGGACCAAGAGTACTTGGCGACCGTGTTGGAAGCCTTTCGTGACGGGGATGTTCATCAGGGCAACCGCGCGAGTAGATTATTTGTAAACGGACATCACTCTCTTTGTTAACTCGCTAAGAGTTGAGCTGCATAAGCCCAGGTTTATGCGGTCAAGAAACAAACAGGGATAAAAGAAAAGCAGCTTAAAACAACCATATCGTGGTTAATGGTTTGTGAGAATTTACATTAATTCAACTCATGCGCTCGCCCTGGGATGTTCATGCGTTTTCCGTGATTTATGCCGCTTTCTAGTATTTTGTGTTGATTAGAAGCTAAGGTTAACCTTTTGATTAGTATTATTTCTTTTTTAGTTCTTCTCGTTTGCCTAAGTTTTTGGTGGCGAGAATCTYTGCACTGGGTTTTTTTATACCTAGCTGGCTCATTGATTTTCATTATTCTTGTTATCTTAGAAGATTTATCTCTGGCAGGTCGTCTACTCGAGGATCAACACTTTTTTGCAATTAATGCTTTGCAAGTTTGTAGCGGTGGATTGAATGATATATCATTTGACTTAAGGTATTCTTTATATAGTTTTTTTATATCTAGTTCAACATTTTTATGTGACTACATATCAGTCGCTTTCTGGGGGAAGTTGAGCTTTTCGTTTCTGTGGGCTGGAGTGTTAGCTTCGATTTCACACTACTCTTACTATAAACACTCGAGTTTTTTTTGGAATCGTATTTCTCTTTTTTCATTAGTGCTTATAGGATGGTTTTTTTCAAGTTTTTTGCTTAGGGATGGATTGACGGCAGTATCTCTTCTGATTATTTTTTTACCTTTTATAGTTGATGCTAGTTTTTCAAGAAAAATGATTTTACCATTCCTGGGGGGAGTGGTGTTAACTTTGACTAGACCTCACTTACTTTTAATGTTGGTGTTTTCTATAATGGTTTACTTTACTATTAAACCATTTAGGAAAAGCGTTCATAATATAAGAGCTTTTGCAGTGTTATTCGCTGTTTTTTTGGTTGGTTTATTTTTTTTTCCGCTCCCGGAATTTCTTGGAGACCTTTTAGCAAGCTATTTAATACCACAGGGAACATCAGCGACAAGTAATTCTTCTCTAAACCCTCAACAAGTAAAAGACGTTCTTTCAGGTGGTGGGCTAGATGCTGCGCACTATTTATTTAATCAGATAATTACACGTTTCCCTTCGGTTTTCTATGAGCCAAACCCCCTACGTAGCGTACTTTGGATAATAT
>NZ_MUET01000129.1:0-2961 GCF_001995685.1 Salinivibrio sp. IB282
TCAGATAGTTCCTATCTTTCGCTCAGATAGTTCCTATCTTTCGCCTTGAACGGCGTTATTTTGATGGTGATGAGCTGGAAAAAGCAGAAATACTAAATTCTGTCGCTATTAATATTAGTGAAAACGATGTGTCTCTTTCACTTAAAAGTCATGCCAAAGCTTTTATCGAACATAGAGACAGATTGATTGAAAGAATAGATTTGTCTGATTTACTTATTATCCCGTTAGGGGTTGATTATAAGGGCGACACGTCAATATCGCTCTTTAACAGCCGCATGATAGTCGAGAGGCTATTAGGGAATAATGTAGAAGAAGGTAAAACTTCGCTGTCTGATGATGAGCTTAAATCTTTTTTGCCATTGCTGGATAAAATTAAAGAGACCATTGATTATATCTATATACCTAGAGAGATAGAGCCGGAGCTTTTTACGAAGCTCGAGACTGACGAAATCCAGGTTCTTATGGGGGAGACTTTAATACAAATACTGAGTGAGCGCGTACCACAAAGACAAATTGCCGAAATCAATTCGAGCCTCAACGCTTTCATCGAAACACTTGCCCAAGAGCTAGAAATATACTCTTATAGAACGCCAACAGATAGGCAACAATATCTCAGAAAGAATGACGTATATAACCTAATAATTCAATCATTCTTTAGCACAAGAAAACTACACAAGAAGCAAGGTGAAAACTGGCTAGAGATTAGTTCATTAAGTTCAGGTGAAAAGCAAAAAGCCATAATCGATGTTGCACATAGCTTACTTAACAAACATAGAGATACCGGTACAAATCTGATAATAGGAATAGATGAACCAGAATCATCCTTGCATATGTCTGCATGTTTCGACCAATTTGATTCCTTATATGATATTAGCCGTGATGCTATGCAAGTTCTTTTTTCAACTCATTGGTATGGTTTTTTACCTACAATCGAGACAGGTAGTGCAACCGTAATATCCAAAAACGATTCAACACATGTTTTTGATATGATTAACTTGGCTAATTATAGAGAGCAAATAAAGCAATTAACTGCGTCATCTAGAGGGCGCCTACCTTATGATATAAGATTAAAGAGCATAAACGACTTCGTGCAATCAGTGATTACCAGCTCAATCGGAGAAACTCCATTTAACTGGATTATTTGTGAAGGGTCGTCTGAAAAAGTCTATTTGAGTTCCTACTTTCAAGATTTGATTGACTCAAAAAGATTAAGAATTGTCCCTGTCGGCGGCGCGAAAGAGATCAAGAGGTTGTACAACCACTTGTCGACCTCGTATGAAGACTTTCAGGATGAGATCACTGGAAAAATCATCTTACTTTCTGATACTGACGCACAACTAGTTAATTATGACGTAAATAATTATTCAAATCTTTTTTGTAAAAGAATGGTTAATTGCTTTCAAACTCGATCTACAAAGCTTGTCAATATTCAAGCCAACCCAGTTTCTCCAGCAACAGAAATAGAAGATGCTTTGAATGGTAAGTTGTTCTATGAAACTCTATGCACTTTTATTGAAAACTACCCTGAACAACTGAGTTTCTTGAATGAAATAGTAGAGGATGTTCCTCAAGAAAGTTCCAAGATAGCGTTAGATTTAAAGGCTAGCCAGTGGGTGCAAATTGAGCAATTCTTCGATATGGATAATAATAAATTCTTTTTCTCTCAGAGATATGCTGGATTTATAAATGGGGAATATGATGTGCCGTCATGGGTAGAGGAGATAAGGGGTTGGTTAAACTAGCTTATAACAAACAGCAGCAACGGACTGTCAATCCTGTCACTCAAATTGCTGCGCAATCACATGCCAGCCTTGCCAGCCGCTGTGCTGGACGTTAGTTTTCAATTGGAGTTCCTATGCTGGATTACAGAAAAGTACTCGACCAACTAGACAGTACTTACACTCATAGTTTCGATGGTGAAAGGCCATCAAATCTGCTTTGTCTTTCTGTTTCAGAACGTTACATCGATTCAGATCTTAAAGTAATGGTTTTTGGGCAAGAGACGAACGACTGGTATGGTTCATATAGTGATAAACATAATGAACAATGGCTCAAAGACTGCTACGAGGATTTTTTTAATTCTGATTACTGTTTCAGCTATGGAGGTCAATTCTGGAATGGTGTTTCCAGAACAATAGACTTATTGGAATCACGCACAGGTAAGTCCGTTGGGTTGCTCTGGAATAACATTATAAAAATTGGTAAAGAGGGTGAAAAAGGTTTACCAAACCAAGCTATTCTTGATTGGCAAACGGAAGCAATGTCTTTCATTGTTGAAGAAATTTCACTCACTAAACCAGATGTTGTTATCTTCTTCTCTGGACCAAACTACGATAACTTTTTGTGCCAGATTTTTGAGGATATAACATTTATGAAGCTTTCAGATAAAACTCCAAGACAGCTATCATTGCTCCAATCGAAACACTTACCTGTAATGTCTTTCAGAACTTACCATCCAAACTATCTATGGAGAAATGATATCAATAGCTATGTTAATGATATTATTGGTTTTATCGAAGTTAAAAACTAACAAGATAATAAAACGGAAAATATACAGTTGGCTAGCATTCCGCGCTTTATAGCTAACTGTAAATTTCCGCTTATTATGGCGTTATGTTTATTAAGGAGTTAGGTATGTATGAAGAAAAACTGAATATTCCAAAGAGCCATAAGCTTGTCAGAAAAAGTTGCAAAAGTGAGCAACGAAAAGGTCGTGATACTGACATTTATGGTTATGACGAACTAGATCAAAATGGGGAGCTAATCGCCAAGTACATCGTAAGGGATAGCATGAGCATCTATCCTCCTCAAAGCACTACAGTATCGTTCGTCAAATATGATGTTGATGGAACAGAAATTGAAAAAGGCACCTTATGAAAACTAAACAAATATTTTATAAAGTTCGTGGACATGATGATGAAACATATATCTTTCTAGACAGGCTAGATGATGGTACATATC